>CAZUCY010000010.1:0-49930 GCA_964618785.1 uncultured Ignavibacteriaceae bacterium
AGGATTACGATTCACTATTTACAAAAGACAAACACATCATTTTTGGCTTTCATGGTTATCCATGGTTAGTTCACCGTTTAACTTACAGTCGAACCAACCGCAATATTCATGTCCGGGGTTACAAGGAAGAGGGAACGATTACAACAGCCTTTGACATAAGAGTGCAAAACGAATTAGACAGGTTTCATCTTGTGCAGGACGTTGTTGACCGTCTCCCCCATTTAGGCGCTAAGGGCGCATACCTGAAACAGTTAATGCAAGACAAATTAATTGAGCATAATCAATACATAGATAAACACGGCCAGGATATGCCTGAAATCCGAAACTGGAAATGGAGCAACCCAAAATGAATGTGCAAGCGCTGATAAACTCAGCGAAAAAACATATTGCATATATAGTTATAAAAGTGGTTGGTCATTTACAACCGGTATAAAAGAAAAATAAAGAGAGCAAAACAAATGTTAAATTTTAAACAGAGTGATAGATATTTTCAATCAGTTGATCGAACTATGAAGCCGGTTGTTGCTCCTATCATTATATTATTAGTCACAATCACCATAAGAGAAAAATCATGAATATCCAAATCAATACAGGCCATAATATCCAGGGTAATGAGGCTCTGATTGCAAAGTTCAGCAACATAATTGAAATTTCATTAAGTCGAATGAGTGATCACATTACAAGCGTGGAAGTCCATCTGAAAGATGAAGATGGTAACAAGAGAGGAAAGAACGACAAACGCTGCATGATTGAAGCACGCCTCCAAGGGCGTCAGCCAATTGTAGTCACAGACCATGCTTCAACCTTGAACGAAGCGCTCGGCGGTGCTATTGATAAATTAGTAAGTATGATTGAAAGCATCCTTGGACGTCAACGCGATCAAAGGGATCACAAAATTGAACAATTTACACCTGAGCTAAAATTACCAGAGGAGCAATGATGCGTGTTGGTATAGCTGCAGATCATGGCGGGTTTGAATTAAAATTGCAATTAAGTAAAGCCTTAATTGAAGCTGGTTATGATGTGGTTGATTTCGGTGCCCTTAAACTGGATAACGGTGATGACTATCCGGATTTCGTAATTCCGCTTGCAATAGCAGTGGCAAATGGTGTGGTTACCAGAGGCTTAGCTATTTGCGGCAGCGGAGTAGGTGCATGTGTTGCAGCCAATAAAGTGCAGGGTATTCGCGCCGCTTTGATTACAGATTCCTTCACCGCTCATCAGGGTGTAGAGGACGACAATATGAATGTAATGTGTCTTGGCGGCCAGGTAACCGGATATGCCGAGGCCCTGGATTTGACCAGGATATTCCTGAAAGCAAATTTCAAGGAGCTTGAACGGTTCAAACGACGTCTTGCAAAAGTTGCAGCGCTCGAACAAAATAAGAAGTCTTAATAGATAGAATACTATGCTTATATTAAAGCGAACATGGCGGAGCATAAGCCATTAATAATTAATAAAATTACTGAGGTATTGGAGATGAATTCGCAAAAACTTATAGATGCAGCGAGGATGCTGGTTGCTGCCAACAAAGGACTGCTGGCGATGGATGAAAGTAATTCAACATGCAATAAACGATTTGCCATGTTGGGAATTCCACAAACTGAGGAAGCACGGCGCGCCTATAGAGAGTTGATTGTGACCACGCCAGGACTCGATGGATTTATCAGCGGCGCGATTCTCTACGATGAGACGATCCGCCAACAAAAGAAAGATGGAACTTCTTTTATTAAAGTTATTACCGATGCAGGAATCATTCCCGGTATCAAAGTTGACACCGGTGCAAAGGAGATGGCAGGTCATCCGGGTGAAAAAATAACAGAAGGCCTCGATGGATTGCGCGGCCGCCTAAAAGAATATTTCCAAATGGGAGCCCGTTTTGCAAAATGGCGCGCGGTGATTAGCATAGGAGAAAACACTCCCAGCCGGGGTTGCATTGAAGCTAACGTTCAGGCGCTGGCACGTTATGCTGCTTTATGCCAGGAAGCTGGCCTGGTCCCGGTTGTTGAGCCGGAAGTACTCATGAAAGGCAGCCATACTATAGAAAGGTGTAGCGAAGTAACTGAAGAAGTCTTGCGAACAGTTTTCAACCAGCTTTACATTCAGCGGGTGATGTTGGAAGGCATGATCCTGAAGCCAAACATGGTGCTTCCCGGATTAACCTGCCCGCCGCAAGAAATTGTTTCCGAGGTGGGGGTTGGAGAACAGCAGTATCAAGTGAGATTGATTGACTGCCCGCCGGAAGATGTGTCTGAAGTGGACAGGGTCGCTGACGCTACAATGAATTGTCTCTTGCGGACCGTTCCTGCTGCCGTTCCGGGGGTTGCGTTTTTATCTGGTGGACAACCCGCTGAACTGGCTTCGGCCCGCTTGAATGCTATGAATGTCAGATTCAAATCGCAATTACCCTGGGCACTGGCGTTTTCATTTGCCCGTGCTATTCAGCAGCCGGCTCTGGAAATTTGGAAGGGAGTGGATGCCAATGTCTCAGCGGCACAGAAAGCTTTGTATCATAGAGCCATGTGCAACCGGGCTGCGCGTCATGGCGAATACACAGATGCGATGGAGAAAACATGAGCATTATAGTAAGTATATCACTGCTCACGAAATTTATAAAATAGTAAAAACAAAAAAGGAAAAATATCATGAAACCTAATTCCGGTAAGCCCAAGAATCCCGAACCAAAGCCGGGATCAAAACCCGAAGCGAAAGATGATTTAAAATCACTTCCCATGCCGGAAGTAGAAAAAAAATTGGGTTCGTCTCCGGACGGCCTAAGTCAAGCCGAGGCGCAGAAACGGCTTGCCCAATATGGGCCTAACGAGATTGAAGAAGAGAAGACCAATATGATTCTGAAATTTCTGGGCTATTTTTGGGGGCCAATTCCGTGGATGATAGAAGTTGCAGTAATTCTGTCGGGTGTGGTAAGGCACTGGCCGGATTTTTTCATCATTCTTCTTTTGCTTGCTGCTAACGGCATAGTGGGATTTTGGGAAGAACGGGAAGCAGGCAACGCAATTGCTGCCTTGAAGGCCAAACTAGCCATCAAGGCACGGGTGAAACGCGATGGCAAATGGATCACTCCGCCTGCGCGTGAGCTGGTACCCGGAGATGTTATACGTTTGCGTCTGGGCGATATTGTACCGGCAGATGCGCGATTGTTGGAAGGTGATTCGGTAGAAGTTGATCAGTCTGCGTTAACAGGAGAGTCTTTACCTGCCACTCGCAAACCCGGTGAAGCAGTGTTTTCGGGATCGATTATCCGTCAGGGTGAAATTAGCGCACTTGTCTATGGTACTGGTGCTAATACCTACTTCGGTAAGACAGCGCAACTTGTGCAGGAAGCACATACCGTCAGTCATTTTCAAAAGGCAGTTTTGAAGATCGGCAATTACCTGATAGTACTTGCAGTTACTTTGGTAGCTGTTATTATTACTGTTGCAATCTTCCGTGGTGATCCGATTATCTCCACATTACAATTTGCGCTGGTACTAACCGTGGCTGCAATTCCTGTGGCTATGCCTACAGTGTTATCGGTAACTATGGCAGTCGGTGCGCGTCTTCTCGCCAGGAAACAAGCTATTGTAAGCAAGCTGGTGGCCATCGAAGAACTGGCGGGTGTAGACGTGCTTTGTGCAGACAAGACTGGTACATTAACGCAGAACAAGCTAACACTGGGAGATCCGTTCAGTGTGGACAATGTTCCAGACGAACAAGTAATTCTAGATGGAGCGCTTGCATCGCGTGCGGAAAACAACGACACTATTGATCTTGCAGTATTGGGCGGACTGAAAGATAAGGATTCATTAAAGTCTTATGAGGTGATTCATTTTCAACCATTCGATCCGGTTCATAAACGCACTGAAGCAACTGTCAAAACCAAAGATGGAAAAACTTCTAAAGTAACGAAGGGTGCACCGCAGGTAATTTTGGAATTGTGTGCCAATGCCTGGCAAGTGAAGCCTGATGTAGATAAAGCTGTGAATGAATTTGCTGCTCGGGGATTTCGTTCATTAGGCATAGCACGAGCTGAAGGAGACGGACAATGGCAGTTTGTTGGTGTGTTACCATTGTTTGATCCGCCCCGGGAAGATGCCAAAGCAACTATAGCTACCGCGCTTGCTATGGGTGTAAAGATCAAAATGGTTACGGGCGATGCTCTGGCTATTGCTAAGGAAACCGCTAAAAAATTAGATATGGGATTAAATATATTAGATGCCGGTGGCCTGGGTGATGTTAAGCATGACGAGAGTTCACAGGTAGCCGAATCCATTGAGAAGGCTGACGGTTTTGCACAGGTGTTTCCTGAACACAAGTTTCACATTGTGGATGTATTACAAAAACACGGTCATATAGTAGGCATGACAGGTGACGGTGTAAATGACGCTCCAGCACTAAAGAAAGCCGACTGCGGCATCGCTGTTTCGGACGCAACTGATGCCGCACGCGCAGCGGCGGCAATAGTTCTGATGACGCCCGGATTATCAGTTATTATTGATGCAATCAAAGAGAGCAGACGTATCTTTCAGCGTATGAACAGCTACGCGATATACCGGATCGCAGAAACGCTGCGTGTGTTGTTCTTCATGACGCTTGCAATACTAGTGTTTAACTTCTATCCATTGACTGCTGTCATGATCGTAATGCTGGCTTTACTTAACGATGGTGCTATACTCTCCATTGCCTATGACAATGTTCATTACAAGGATCAGCCGGAAGCTTGGAATATGCGCATGGTATTGGGGATATCCACCTTACTTGGTGTAATCGGAGTCATCTCCGCTTTCGGCTTGTTTTACCTCGGTGAGCGCGTCTTTCATCTCGACCGTGCACACATCCAGACACTTATGTATTTAAAGTTGTCTGTCGCCGGACATCTGACAATTTTTCTGACACGCACACGCGGTTCGTTCTGGTCTATACGTCCCGCAAAGATTTTATGGGGGGCTGTTCTAGGAACGCAAATCATAGCAACATTGATAGCTGTTTACGGGCTGTTTATGACACCCCTTGGCTGGGGTTGGGCCGGGTTTGTATGGGGCTATGCACTTCTTTGGTTCCTACTGAATGATCGCATAAAACTATTAGCGTATAAGATATTTGATCCGGTCAAGATCAAATCTCCGTCTGATCTAAGACCAAAGATTGCAAAGCGCGCCTATGAATTATATGAAGAAGAAGGACACCGGGATGGCCATGCAGATCAGGACTGGAATCAGGCAGAGAAAGATGTTCGAAAAGACGAACAAAACTAATATACAAATACGAAAAATTGATTGTTATGAGAGCAATCTTGTTAAGAGTATGGTTAACAATAGTTGGTTAAATAAGTAGATAATATATGTAAGTAAATCTTAATTATCTGATTACCGATTTCAAAGAGTTTAATATTGCTAAGATAATTTATACCAATACAGACGCTATAAAACGAAATTTGAGGAATGACTTGTTCAGTTTTTCGAAATCATGGCTCAATCGACATATAAGTCGTTCAAATTTTATCTAATCTAGAACACCTTTATCGCAATCTCCATTTTTAGTCTCAGATTCTTGGGAAATTGCTTTTTGACCTATTACTATAATTAACGTAAAATCCACATTCTTAATCTGAGTAACCTTTATTTCCAGATCAAGTTTAGCTTGAATACAGGAAACATTTATGTGTGATGAAACCAACAGAGATAAATAAGTTTGAATGGTAGTACAAAAAAATATTCAGTTTAATATTATGTTAATAATATAATTACATCAAAAAACGGATAACTTGATAAAAAATAATAATGCACAAAAATATTTTATGTTAGCTGTTTATATAGCTACCTTACTCTGCGGCAGTTGTGAAGAAGTAATTTTTCTGAACAACAGCCGGGAAGTGGATTATTTTAAAGAAGGCCCGGATGTATGCTTTAATCATGACCTAATAAATAAAAGCGAGAGCCTCGCAAAGATTATAGATACCTCTAATAATTACAATAAGAATTTATTAAGCAATGTTAAAAATAATTATCAATCGCTTGAGAGCAGTTTAAATATTACATGGGAAACTGCACTGCCCATAGAAATTCCAAAACCAAATAGTTTATCCCGTTCAATTATTTGTATTAACATATCCTGCCTGATAGCAATATTTAAAATCCCGGGGAATATTTTCCGTCCGCCTAAATTAATAGAATCACCTACAGTATAAACTAAAATACTCATCATAATTCATAACAAAATTTAGTACTGAATTATTTGAGCCATTAGAATATTGGCCTTAATACCGGTATGGCATTATGTAACCCGGCAATGCCCGGTTTTGCTTTGATATTATTTTTATTGATTCTTTTAATAGAAAGAGGAAATTAAATATGCATTATTTTAAAACGATAGTGATAATATTCTTAGCATTCAATTTAAACATTATAGGCGGCGTAAAGGATAGGGATAGTTTATATAATAAGTTCAGTCTTTCGGTTACCATCGTTGATTCGGTGCGGAATACTCCTTTGGAATTAGTTAATTTAACTCTTAGCAAAGGTGAGGTGACTGTTAAAACGCAGGTAACTAATTCACGCGGTGCGGCGATTTTTATAGATCTGGAACCGGGGGAATATAATTTACTTGCCCATAGCATAGGCTACAAGAATTATGTAATTTCATTGACCATCGATAAAAATCAGGAACATATAAGTATTTTAATGGTCCAAACCAGCATAAGGCTTAATGAGATTTTAATAAATGGCACAAAGGATAACCATGTTTCTGATTATATAGATACATTAAGGGGAAATCAAATATTTATATCAGAGACATATCACGCACCTCCACAAGGCAGAATGACAACGCTTGTTCAGGAGAATGTTACGGGTGCGGTTAGAGAACCCGCGGGGGAAATGGTAATAAGGGATCAGCATAATGAGTACAGCAGTTCATCTTATTATCTTGATGGCGTGCCGATTCCGTTGGGTGTTCTGGGTGACCTGAATGAAATTGTAAACCCGGAAATAGTGCAACGAATTACTATTTATACCGGCGGATTCCCTGCAGAATACGGCGGCCAATCAGCTGCTGTATTTGATATACAAAATAGAATTCCAGTCAATAATTTTCATTTAAATTTTTCAACATACATAGGGAGTTATTTAACTTCGAATAATGAAAACTCTGGGGATAAAGTTGGTTCCTTTAAGGCTTTAAACTCAAACGGGCAGGATATTTTTTTCAGTAATAATGCAGATAATTTCGGATATTATTTTTCAGGTTCCCGGCAGGAAACGGACAGAAGACTGGATCAGCCGGTAGAAAAGCTTTTTAACGATCACGGGTTTGACTATTTCTTATACGGAAAGATAGATTACCTGCTTAGCGAAAATGATTATATCACCTCAAACCTTAATTACAGTAATAGTAAAACAGATGTTCCGTTTGACCCCATAGAGGGAATAAATTTTGACACGCAAAATAGTTATAATGCTTTTCAAACATTATCTTACTATCATATTTTTTCCAGCGAACTTAACAAAGAAAGTAAAATATTAATCGCTCTTTTTTCAAGCGAAAAGGGTTTAAAATATCTGACTAATAACCTGTATGATGAATCCAAGCAATTCCTGGGAACGGATACAACCACGGGCTATACTGTTGATCAGGACAGAAAATATTTTACATACGGGACAAGGATAAAATTCACAAACAGGTTATCAAATCAATTTGAATATGAAACGGGAGTAGTATTAAATCTGACGACGGCAAATGAAATATTTCAATTAAAAGATTTTGCAGGTAACGGACCGATTATTAATACAAAATTCCCGGGCTCTACTTATGGGATGTTTCTTCAAACTCATATTCATCCCTGGGAGACATTGCTGCTTGATGCCGGCATTAGGTATGATCAATTGGTTTCACCTTCAATTCCAATACAAAGGCAGGTCAGTCCCCGATTAAAATTATGCCTCTTTACTGTTGAATCAAATACCATTTACTTTAGTTATGACAGGCTTTTTTTGCCTACAAATGTTGAAGGGTTAAACTATTTATCTCAAATAATCACGGGTTCAACTTTAAACCAGGGTACATATCCCGAAAGAGATAATTTATATGAGGCCGGGATTATTCACAGGTTTAATTCTAGTTTAAGCAGTAAACTGGATTATTTTCATAAAGATGCTTCGCCGGGATTGGATGATGAATCATTGGGTTCAAGCAGTATAAAAATAAATGTAAACATAGAAAAAGTTAAAATCTCCGGATTGGAATTAAGTTTGGATTATAATGAGCCGTCAAACCCCTTCTCGTTTTACATTAATGGTTCTATTATTCATGGGTACGGAGAGGGATTGATTTCAGGAGGCTTTCTTCCTTCGGACTTTGCAAACATATATGATCTTGACCACGACCAGAGGTTAACTTTAGTAACCGGATTAAATTATCAGCAGGGCAATTATTTTGTTAATTTAGTAATTAATTACGGCAGCGGTTTAACAAACGGAAATGACGACTATAATTATAAGACGGGTTTGTTTGATTTAAACCAGGGCGCCCATACTACCCCTGCATGGATAATTAATCTATCCGGAGGGTATACATTTAATATAAATAATAATCACAATCTTCAACCTTCAATATATATTAAAAATTTATTTGATCATTCTCATTTGCTTAAGGGAGCGTTCTTTAACAGCGCTTATTTTGAGGAAAGGAGAGATGTTATTTTTAAATTAAGCTATCAAATCTAAGACTAACATCGGTTGTTTATTTGCAAACGATGAGATCGGATCAATTCTTCAGATTGTTAAACTGATTTTCCTAGGCTATGAGGTTTATAGGCACTTTTAAAATTTAATTTAATTGTTCTACGAAATGGTGATTATACAACTCTTTAACCACTCAAAACTTCTTGGTGGCTGATTGGGAACGTCTCGACAAAATAATGCTTGGTGGCGGATAGGGCAGTAATCCCCAACATTGCTTTAACATTAAATTATTAAAAAGGTTCAGCATTGCCCATTTTGTGCCCATAACCATTTTTTTTATGGTAATAATAGTATTATTTGGACAGTTTTAGAAAAGTAAAACCTCTCCCGCAGGGACTACTATGTAGGAATATCGCTTATTTTGCAATAGACGAGGTTTCTAAAAATCGGGCGGAGAGACAGGGATTCGAACCCTGGTACACCTAATGGCGTAAACGGTTTTCGAGACCGTCCCATTCAACCACTCTGGCATCTCTCCGAAAAAAAGAACATCTTTATTTTCTTACATCCTTAACGGTTTTTTTTCCAAAGGATTCACTATTTGACCCGCATGGATCACTACGTGGCAAGACCGAACCATTCTCAGCCAAAAACCTGCTTACCTTAACTGCCGTCAGGCAGGCTGATGAGCCTTAGGCTCAAACCACTCTGGTATCTCTTCCAAAAAGATAAATCTCTGCCGTAAATTTACTCATCAAAATTTCAGCAGCCAAATATTTCATAATTAAATTGAACTGACGAATTTATTAATTTAAACCTTATCTTATATTTTATTCTTATTATCTCTTGTTTATTATATTAAATTGAAATTATGGAAATAATTAAAGAGCCGGAAAAGGAAATGAGCTGCTGTTTATTCTTTTTGACTAAATTTTCTGAATAATTCATTGTTATATCAATTATGCGGGATTACATTACGATATCAGGGAAAAAATGCCGGACCGCTAAAACCTGTACCTCAATTGGTTTTCTTATAATCGGCGTTATTTTCTTGGATTCTGCTTCTTCTATCGCTGCCCCGAAGAAGTTCATACGAAAGCGGGGTCTCTCCGCAAAATACCTTATATAATAAGAAGTTATGGATACAGTTTACAATATTTTTATGGTAATATACTCTGAAAGCCTACTTCGGCAGGCTTTTATTCTTTATTGAACTGTATGGAATTAATACCTCACATCTTTTCCTCGTTAATAATTGTTCCATAACCGGATAATTGATTTTCGATATATAAAATAGGATGTATTGATATATGGAGAATTTATACATGTTACTTTAGACATTGACATAATGTAAAGAAAAATGTATTTTAACCTCGCAAATTTATACTCCTTAGAAGATGCATAATTTAAATAGAATGAAAGGCGAATGAAATGGAAGAAACTCTAGAGCAAAATAATGTTAGAAAATATTTTTTGCTCTCTCAAAGGTTATACCAAAGAGCTGACGGAATTGGGGAGGAGCTTGGGTTGAATTTTAGTGAATTATTAAGGAAGGCCCTTGAAGATTTTGTTTGTAAAATTGAGAAAGAAAAAATAAATAAAGAAATCGCCGAAGCATGTAAGTTTTATTTTGATATAGACAAAGAAACTGCAGCGAATTGGCGCTCAATTGAAGGAGAAATATAATTGGCTCGAATTTTTCGGGGAGAAGTTTATTTTGCAGATTTGGAACCCGTGCAGGGGCATGAAATGAAGAAAACCCGCCCTTGCGTGATTGTATCTAATGAATCAATTAACTTTAATGCGTCCGTAACAATAATATGCCCTATTACTGATGCTTATGGCAAAAATAGTCCAATCCATATATTTATTCCCGCTGGTGAAGGTGGGTTAACAAAAGATAGCGTTGTACACTGTGGACAAATCAGAGCAATCGATAAAACTCGTTTGGGGGAAAAGTTGGGAGAGTTAGGGAAGGAAAGTATTGAAAAAATTACTATTGGACTTGCATATTCAATTGACGTTCCTCAATATCCTCAAGTTATCATTAATTATAAATAATTACAGCACCCGATATTTCGGGCACCGTCGTTTTGATTTATGGGGGTTTTATACCATTACCCAGATCGGGAATCCTCTAAGTCCGTAATCACAGGCATAATGAGTTTCTCCGTTTCTAGAATAGGATGCTCTAAATTTAATAAATCGGTAACCAGGTTTTCTAATAATTGAAACCATAATGAACCTCCGTTTATCACATCTATCCAAAATAATATGAGAAGCGTAAAAAAGGTTCTTATTACGCACAACATTCTCTTCTTAGTGAATGATACTGCGATCAAATATTTAAAAACGACATGGGCACAAAATGAGCAAGCGTCTAGTTTTTATAAAACTCGTCTATTGCAAAATAAGCGATATTCCTCCAAAGTAGTCACAGGAAAAATGTATTGCGGGGACAATTTCTTTGGTTATACCTAAAAATATTTTTTAATAAGAATTGATATAAGAATTGTGAAGCGGTACTTCTTTTTCTAATAAAATAGCGCACAATTAAACATCCAGGGCAGATGCACTCCATTTTTTTATTTTATCCGTAGTGAATACATTACTCATAAAGTTTTCCCGGATCGGCAGCAGCAATATCAATATAAAGCCTGGCAAGCTTTTCAGAAACCGCCTTAAAATATTTTTCTCCTTTTTCTTTCGATGCTTTTTTTGGATTCCCTACTCCGGTATCCTCTGTAACCAAAGACCATTTTCTTTCAGTCCATGCCCAGCCTTCGTTTATCCCTTCAATCTTTATCTTTTTCGCACTGCCGTCACCTGCTTCTTCCAGCGGAAGAACCAAATTGGGTGAAAGATAAAGCATAAGGCTTGTTTCCATTTCATCGGCATGGTCGCCCTCATTCTCGAAATAATCACTTTTATTTACGGCTTTAAACCAGTCGCAGGAAGCCAAAAACATTTTTGGAAATTTTAAGCCTAATTCTCTCAGCATTTGTTTAAAATTATTTCCGCCGTGTCCGTTAACAATCAGAAGCTTATATATTTTCTGGCGGTTTAATACATCAATAATATCATTTAAAATTAATGATTGTGTACTTGGATTGATATTTATATCAAGAGTAATATCATACTGTCCGCTATTTACTCCAAACGGTATAACAGGCATAACAATTATTTTGGCGCCATTTCCCCATGCAACTCTTGCAGCTTCCGCCGCAATTAATTCGGACTCAATTATATCAGTGCAATACGGAAGATGATAATTGTGCGCTTCGGTTGCTGCCCAGGGAAGAACAGCCAGATCAATTTTTTGATTTTTAATTTCTCCCCAATGACTTTCAGCCAAAATATATGGGCGCATTTTAATTCCTGAATTTTACAAAATTTATTACTTATAATAATTTATTTCAAAGATAATCTTTCAGATCGACATTTTAAAGAATTAAAAAATAGTTTGTACGAAGCGGGTTTATCCCCGCATTTTTTCCCTCACCTCACCTTTGACATTGCCAGCTAAATTTACATAATAACATTATTTCATTAATAGTAATTTTTTTGTCTGCACAAAACTACCTGCCTGCATCCTGTAAAAATATACTCCGCTTGGCAGATGACTCCCGGAAAATTGCACGAAATAATTACCCGAGGTTTTCTGTTCATTGACTAGAGTTGTTATTTCTCTGCCGAGGATATCATAAATTTTTATTGTTACCAATCCTGATTTAGGAATAGAATAATTTATTGTTGTTGTTGGATTAAAGGGGTTTGGGAAGTTTTGTTGTAATGAATAACTTGTTGGTAAATTATTATGATTACCATTTATACCGGTAATCATTTCCGAAAGCGGTCTCATCCAAACGCCGCCGCCATAAGTCCCTGCAAAGAGATTCGTGGAGCCTTTCCCTGCGGGGGAAACGGCAAAAGCAACAACAGCAGTATTCGTCAAGCCGGTATTGACCGCAGTCCAGCTTGTGCCGTTGTTAGTTGAAAGAAAGACGCCGCTGCCCCAGGTCCCGGCAAAGAGATTTGTGCCGCCTGTCCCTGTGGGGGAAACGGCAAGAGACTGGACAACAGCGTTTGTCAAGCCGTTATTGACCGCGGTCCAGCTTGTGCCGTTGTTTGTTGAAAAAAAGGCGCCGTTGCCATCTGTCCCGGCAAAGAGATTTGTGCCGCCTGTCCCTGTGGGGGAAACGGCAAGAGCAGTGACATAAGAAGGGTTCGCAAATCCTGTATTAATCCAAGTCCAGCTTGTACCGTTGTTCGTTGAAAGAAAGACGCCGCTGCCCCAAGTCCCGGCAAAGAGATTTGTGTTGCCTGTCCCTGTGTTGGAAACGGCAAGAGCATTAACAGATACGTTCAATAAGCCGTTATTGACCGCAGTCCAGCTTGTGCCGTTGTTAGTTGAAAGACAGACGCCGCCAATAAAAGTCCCGGCAAAGAGATTTGTGCCGCCTGTCCCTGTGGGGGAAACGGCAAAAGCATCAACAACAGTGTTCGTTAAGCCGTTATTGACCGCAGACCAGCTTGTGCCGTTGTTTGTTGAAAGAAAAACGCCGCTGCCTTCTGTCCCGGCAAAGAGATTTGTGTCGCCTGTCTCTGTGGTGGAAACGGCAAGAGCATTAACAAAAGTGTCCGTCAAGCCGTTATTGACTGCAGTCCAGCTTGTGCCGTTGTTTGTTGAAAGATAAACACCGGAGTTCTGAGTTCCCGCGAAGAGATTCGTGCCTGAGACTGTCAGGCAAATAACGCTTACGACAGGTTCATTTGTTTGTACCCACTGTGCTTTTACAGCAACTGTAAGAAATAACACGAAAAGAAATAATAGCTTTTTAGACATTAAACCTCCATAGATTTTATTTGCTTTCATATTATATAGGTTATAAGCAGTCATTATGCTAGAGTGATGGGCATGCCTGATGTTGCGGCAGTCCGGTTCTTTCCCATATCGGGCAATGAAAGACGCCTATATATGTTCCGGCAAAAGATAGTAACCGTCGAGGCTGTAAGGAAAAGTATTGATGTCTCCGCCCCGGGACCGCCGGCTTGCTTCCATTGAGCAAAATATTTGCCCGGCATAATAAAGAGGAATCCTAATAATAGGACTGATATAAATAAAATATTTTTCACAAGATAAATTACCGGAATATTATTTATTTATTAGTACAATATTTGCCGTGAAGGAAATGTGAGGCTCACCTTTGAGGTGTACCTAACTCAAAATTTTATTTAATGCAGGTCAGCCTGGCAGGCTGACCTGCATTTGCTGCCTCACGAAATTGATATTATTTTAAAAAGAGCATCTTAACTGTTTTTACATAATCTCCTGCATGAATCCGGAGAAAACAAACACCTGACGCGGCGGAGCCGTGAGCCGTACCGTTCCAGGAAACCGTATAACTTCCCGCCGTCTGCATTTGATCAACCAATTTTGCCACCACCTGCCCGAGTATATTATATACATTCAAGGTCACATGCGATGTACTAGGAATATCGTATTTGATTGTTGTCGATGGATTAAAAGGATTCGGATAGTTTTGATAAAGCGCAAATTTACCGGGTATAGTATTCCCGGACCGGGCTACGCCTGTAATAACATTTTCAAAATCAACAAACAAATAGTTTTCCCTCTGGTATGTTGTTGCTCCCGAGACCCAGCTTAAAGAAGGCGAGTAATCTGTTTGTTCAGCTGATGATTGCTGATTTCCATTAAAAAGAAGTTTAACCGGAATATGAGCAGTATCGTTTGCATTAAGTGAATCGAGAGTAAATACCTGGCTGCCTACCGTCGTGAAGTATGATGTGGAAGGAAATGTCACTTTTATATTACGCGCGGTATTATTGCCGTAATTGAAATAAGAAAGCGTATAGTTCAAGGTATCCCCGGCATTGAATTTCACCGAATTTGCATTATTCAGACTAAAAGAACTCATTCTAACCCGTGAGTCAAATTGAACATTATTCATTGTACTTCCATAATAGAAAGCCGGTGCGGCAGTCATTTCAACTTTATTCCCGTTAACATCTTTAACAAGCAGAACGGCATCAATAAATCCCGCAGGCAGGTTGGTTGGAAGCGCTGCATCATATTCAACCAGAACAGCAAGTTGTGTACTTAGTGTAGTTACAGGCAATGATATTTTTTCGCCCGAAGGAAGGAGCAGCAATATTGTTACAGAATCTATATTACGGTTAGGATCGTACAATATAAGGCGGATTTGCCCGGGCTGCCCGGTTTGCACCCATTGTGCAGGCTGACCATTGGCAAGCACCTGGAAAAGAGAAACAGCCGGGAAATTAGCGGCAGTAATCTGAGGCCAGTTTGAAAGCGCCGGCATTTGGTATTTAAAATCAGCAGTGCACTGACCTGATTGGCCTAAAAGTGTGTACGGAGAAGCATTTGCAAGTATTTGGTATACACCGCTATTTTCCTTTAAATTCTTGTATATATAGTATGCAGAAGTATTCGGATAAGCTGCACCGACCTCTACTTTTTTCTGAAGCCTGTTATGGGAAAACACCTGTTCCCCAAACAGAGGCGCATACCAGGTAGGAGCAAATATAGCAGTTTCGACATACAAGCCGTTGGACTCTCTGGTTCCTCCGTCATTAAAGGCGTAATTTAGCGGCCCGCCAAAACCATTTGAAATCATATATAAAGAATCGCCCTGCAAATATGTAATGTATTCAGGGAAATTGATAAACGAATTGTTTGCGAGGCTGAAAGTACCGCCGGGATTAAGATGTGCAATATTAAATACAGTGGATTGTATTGCTTCGGAAGCCTGTGAAATCATTTTCTGAACGAATTGAACCTGCCCGCTGTCGTTCCTTACGAACTCCGGGGTGCGAAGTACGGTTCCAAAGTCCGGTTCAGTCGGATTAGATCCGAGGTATTTATACCCTACGCATAAATAAGTCGAAGTGTACTGGTTGGGAAGGGAAATCTCATCTTCTTTATTGAAATAACATAAACCCTCCGGGAAATAAGGGACAGCGAGATTATCGATTTCATATTCCTGTGCGCCAAGAAAACTCCTCCACACTCTGAAATTCGCCTGTATTCCTTTCGAATAGTTGGAATTCTCAAAGAGCGGATTTTTGTAATCGCACTTAAATCCAAAACCGATAAGATTGTTCGATCCGGTTTGAAAGACAGCATCCTGCCTGGATGCAAGACCATTTTTATGCCTATTTAAAAAATATATTTCCGTATCGTTTGGAACAACCATGGACTTTTGAAAATAGAACCCGGAATCGAGCGGAGTAAAATATATTTGATCCTTGGAAGTAAGCTGTTCAAAGATAGTCACTACACCAAATGCCTTACCGTTTCCAGGAAACGATTCTAACTCGGCAAACATTTCCTCCTGGGAAGTTGAATCAATCTTGATCAGATTGTTATTATTGTCATAGAGCGAATCTGCAAAAACATTTATTGCAGCTTCCTGAGAGCTCAAATTAACATACGTTACCCCGGTAGTATTTATATTTGGGTGATCGATAAAATAATAGTTTTTAAAACCGAGCGTATCTTTTTCCATACCTGCAAGAATCTCAACACTACCTCCCGGAACAGAAACGATATATTTCATCACACCCTGCTCCAGATTTAAGTTATCATCATACCCGGTTTCCCGGTTGACAATATCCAGGAAATATGGAGCCACATCACAAGTAATTACAAGGCTAGTAGATTTAAAGAAAGCGAATGGAACATTAATTTTATCCGAATCTGAAGCAAATTCAATACTCCCTGTATATGCAAACGGCTGCGAACTCAATATGGGAACCGATGAAGGTACAGTTAGTATTGCAGTAACAGAGGTATCTTTCTGCGGCGCAAGAAGAAAAGAAGTTGCGCTGAATTTCAGCCCGGCTCCGGAAGGCAAGCCTTCAATATCCTGCAGGCTTATCTGCTGCGATGTAGTCCGGATATTTTTAACCGTAATTTGAATTGTATCTATCCAGGTATTCAAAGTAGGATCGGCAGATCCGAAATCGATCAAGCCAGGTTCTGCGAGGGTACCTAATTCTGCGGCTCCAAATGAATTCACCAACCCTTTTCCCTGTAAAAACGGCGATACCGCAGCTCCGACAGAAGCGGAAGAATTTATAATAGCCGCTTTAAGTTCAGCAGGCGTCCAGCCGGGATGCTGCTGCTTGAGTAATGCCGCTGCCCCGGTAACATGAGGCGTCGCCATAGAAGTTCCCGAAAATTCCATCGTAGTATTATTTAAATAAGTTGAGATTATATTATATCCCGGCGCAATAACCTCAGGTTTAATTACTGAATAAAGGGGATCAGGCCCTTCGGAACTGAAAAAAGCTACATTGTTAAGTGAATCGCAAGCGCCTACTGTCAGGGCAGATGGGCATGTGCCCGGAGATCCGATTGTTCCGAATCCATCCTGTCCGGAATTACCTGCGGCTATAACAAACAATATTCCTGCTGCTGTTGCATTAGTCACTGCACTATCGATAGGGTTATCGGGTTCGGCGGTACTGCCCAAACTCATGTTTACAATATCAACTGTAGGATTGCCGTTTGGATCGAGGCAGTATTCTATCCCGGCAATAACGTCGGAGGAAGAACCCGCTCCTTGTGAATCCAATACTTTCACTGCAAGATAATTAACTCCCGGCGCAACTCCCTTTAATTGACTGTCGTTAGCGCCGATAATTCCTGCAACATGAGTTCCGTGCCCGTTATCATCGAGTGGCTTATTGCTTTCATTTATAAAATTATATCCCCCTATTACTCTGAAACCCGGTCCTAATCCTCCGCCAAGCGCTGAATCTCTATAATCGATTCCCGTATCAATCTCCCCGATCAGAACACCCTTCCCGTTAATGCCGAGGCTGTCCTGCACTTTATCTGCATTTATCTGATGTACTGATTGCGCCAGGGTTTCATCCGCTTTGACCGCTCTGTCCAATGCGACATACTTAACCATTGGAAGCGCGCTAATCCGGCTTATCATGCCGCTGTTACATTCCAAGGCAACGCCGTTAAGAGCCTTATAGTATTCACGCGTAATTTTAAAATCGTAAGCAAAATGGGATTGTGAAGACAAATTCTGTTTTATATCAGTAAGGGAAGATTTGAATGAACTGTGAGAATTCTGGAGTGATGAAAAGACAGATGATATGGATGCCTGCTTCATCAGAGCGTTTTTTTTATATAATGCCAGCGGCTGATCTTTGAAAGTGATTATGAGCTTTACCTTTGCGCGGGGATCGCCGGGAGTTTTTTGTGATATAACTTTTCCTTTTCCGTCGGTTACAAAAACTGAGGCTCCGTTTGAACTTTTTAGCGAAACGGGTTTGCTGCCGTTCTGAGATATAGTTAAGCTTTGCCCGTAAGAAATGCCCGCGGCATTCAAAAGAATGCAAGCCGCAGTTAGAATGAAGCAGTACCTCAAAGTTTTGGTAAAGTTTTTCATTATGTATTCCTCTTTTGGGGATAGTTCGATGGATCGTATAATTCGTTTTTTATCATTTAGTAAAATGTCCTTTTTCGTCTTAATCTGAAGGGAACGAACCCCGCAGACAGTTGAAATCCGTGTAACAATACGTAAAGATAATTACCGGTAAAATTTAGCACAAATACTCCTCCCGGTACAGATAATTCTTGTGAACTGCACTCCGGATTAGTAAACGGCACTTTTACAGACGGAGCCGTATGGTGGTAAACTATGCCTCGTCTTTTACAGACTTGTCCCGCAGAAAGCGGTGTTCCCGATTCCTTATGAGCTGCAGGTTTATTTTCATTATGTTTGTAATACGCAGGGTTTTTATTGGACTTAAGTCCCGGGAGACGTGATGGTTTCAATATTTGCCCGGTATCGACTATATATGATTTATGAATCCGGCAATATTCTGCGGGCAGCAGCGCCGTTAACTTTTTTATCGGTTTGTCGTAAACTTCAATGTGCCCGTTTTTCAGATGTAGTTCGACATAAATATTTGCAGCTTTAAAAAAAACGGACGTTTTCAACAGGAATAATTTGAATTTCTGTTCCTTCCCTAACCGAGAGATATTTTAATGCATGCCCATCCGAGGCATGACCGGATTCAATTTTGTCTAAGGCTAATTTCAACCGTTCTTCGGTATGCGGCTTGGGAATAAAATCGAGCACTCCGTACTCGAATGCTTCGATTGCCCTGTCGATGTTTCCTGAAATTACAATGGTGTGAAATGATCTGCTTACAAATTCTTTAAGTAATTGAAACCCGTCCCTTGCGGGTAATCAGCCTGCCGTCCCAATAAATCTCATATGAAGCGATAAACTTCTTCGGAAAGAGCCCGAGGACTGTATTGGAATCTAAAGAATCCGGGATCAGAATGTACATTTTATTCAGCCAGTTGCCCGCGCTGATATTATCAAACGATTTCATAATATCATTCAACATCCATAAAGAATCAGGTATATCCCGTAGAGGTTCATTCGGCGCCGGGTCTTTAATTATCAGTGAGTGATCATCAAGAATAACCGGTTCTGTAACAGATGACGGAATGGTAGTATATATTTTTTTCTGCCGGGCAGCAGCAGAAGCCGTAAAAAATAAAAATATTATGCAATAATATAAATAGTAACGCATTACCTTTTACATACTCTTTAATTATTTCCGAAATATCTGTTTAATGTAATAACCAAGAAATAATAACAGAGCATTTTTAAAAACTAAATAAAAATAAAGAACAAAGCCAGAATAAATTGTTAAGTTGAAGTTAAGAATAACAATAAAAATAAGAGGAACTGAGCAATGAAAAAATTTATTTAAAATAGCCCCGGGTTATTGGCATAACAATCACTGTTTGAAACCCGGGGAATATTAATACTTTTTTATTTTGCGCAAACGAAATTATTGAAATAAAAGAAGTAATAATAGTTATAAATGCAGGAAAGATATGAATATAGTTTTTTGTTTTACCGGTTTTTAAAATACAATAATTCCATAAGTAATTATTTTTAAATATTTGAATAAAATTCTTTGAAAGGCAAGAAAACAATTCTGCTAAAGTGAATATATTTCTCATTTCAACGGCAATTACATTTTAATATTATTTAATATTTTTGCACAAAATATAAATTTGACATAGCGCTGAATTATTTTTTCATCGAATTGTAAAAACTCTGCAGCACATAAAAAGCTTTTTTCTTTTTACCTTTATTGGAAATTAGTCCTTTCCGGTTATAGAAATCCTGAATACCGGGCAGCAAGCGCTTTGGAGACCGGAAGTCCATTAAAATCCATGGAGTCATTCCCCGCAGGAATGGAATTTTTTTAAGCATATTAATCTGGTGAACGTATAAATTTTCCTGATACTCTTCCGTCCATATAGTTGATAGATCGCCATGGAGACCGTACTTTGCGCCGCCGCCAAACTCGCTGATAATCAGCGGTTTATCATATAAAATTTTCCAGTTAATGGTATCTGCTTTTGCCGGCAATCCGTCGTACCAGCCGATATATTCGTTGCATCCGAGCACGTCAAGATATTTTCCGAGCGGATCGTCAATCATAATTGTATTTGAACTGATGTAATGAATTTCCGTTGCTGCCGTAATTAACCGTGTTGAATCCGCATCACGCGCCATTTCAACCAACTTTTTCATGAAATCCGTTCTCGAATTACTGCGGGGCGTTTCATTTCCGACCGACCATAAAATTACCGGGGCTCTATTCTTATCTCTTGCAATCATTTCCATTAATTGATTGGAAGCGTTGGCAAAAACTTTTTGATCTTCCCAGAGGATTGTCCAATAGACCGGAATTTCCGACCAGACCAGGATTCCTATCCGCTCCGCTTCGCGAATCATATTTTCGTTATGAGGATAATGTGCAAGACGGACAAAGTTGCAGCCTAATTCTTTTGCCCAGCCGAGAAGCTTTTTGGCATCTTCCTTCGAATATGCGCGTCCTGATCTTACCGGCGCTTCTTCGTGGATAGAAATTCCGCGAAGAAAAATTTCTTTACCGTTGAGAAATATTTTAGATCCTTTTGTTTGGATGCTTCTGAAGCCGATTTTGTCTTTCACCGTATCGGTTTGAGAAGAGATTATCACATTGTATAGTTTCGGATTTTCCGGCGACCATAACGTTAATTTTGATTTGATATTGAATGATGTAAAACCGTTCAAGTCCGTCTTAACGGCTTCGTCGATGCCGGCTTCGGGAATTTTTATATGAACATCTTGCGGAAAGGGTTTCCCGTCCAATTGGAGCCACCCTTGAATATCACCGGTGGATCCTTTCCCGAGTTGAATAAAATAATCACGAATAAATGATTCCGGCACTTCAATCAGATCGACATCTCTTGTAATTCCGCCATAGTTCCACCAATCCGTATTTGATGTCGGAACTCCGTCGCGCAAACGTTTATCGTCGGCTTTAACGACGAAAAAATTTTCTCCGTCCTTAACTTTGCCGGTTATTTCAAAATTAAAAGGAGTAAAACCGCCGACATGCTCGCCTAGTTTTTCACCGTTGAAATAGATTATTGCATCATAGTTAACGGCGCCGAAGTAAACGAAAAGCCTCGTATTTTTCTTTTTATTGTAGTTGAATGATTTTTTATACCAGACTGTGCCTTCATAAAGAAATAGTTTTTCTTTTTGTGAATTCCAATCACCGGGCACCCTGAGAATTTCCGATTTATCAAAATCATATTCAACCCGGTCTGTTTTACTTTTCGGCTTTGCATTTTTGAAGAATCCGTTCTGATCTTCATCGAGGCGGTAATCAAAATATCCCGTTTCATAAGGATCGATAATAATGCGCCAATCGCCGTTCAGGCTTATAGTTTTTCTTCCTTGAACATTTTGGATGGCGAAATGCCGCTGGGCAGAATAAGTTTGTACAAACAAACAAAGACAAAATATAATAATAATAATAATTTTAATCATGGTTTAACCCGGAATTTAATTAATAAATTATCAGCAGGTAATAATTTTATACATTTCCCATAAACTTTGTTGTGAATCATTGTGTTATTGCTTTAAAAAAAAAGTTATTCCTTTTTCCATGTTCAAACTATTGAAGGTACCGGTATCAATGCCATTTATCTTCAGTAAATAATTCCCTTGTTTGATATTGTGAAATGTTATAACCGGTTTGCGCAGCCAATGAAAGGGACTGTTTATTTCAATAGAAATTTTTCCTTCGTTGATGCTGCAACCGGTTATATTAAGTCCGTTCACCCCTATACCTCTGACCCGCTCTTTGCATTCAATGTTTTCGGCATAATCAACAATAGGAATATAACGGGCAACCATGAAATGCGTACGGCGTTTTTCCAAATGAAGCATGCGGTAAATCTGTAGAACGGTTCACTCATTAGAGTTTCATACTCTCATAAAAATAATTGACAAGATCAGTTGATAATGTAATTATGAGTAATAATAGCTGTGCCGATTCCCAACATTATTCGTAATAAATATAATAATATTACCTCAAAAACTCAATTTTTATGATTCATGTATTAACATGCAGCATGCTGCCCGAAGGTTTCATCGAATGCTGCTTCAATACTTCAGCCGTTAGGAAGATTCTATTGTTACCGGGCGCTGTGGTTGTAATTAAAATCCCTAATCTCCGGCTTATCTCCAGGAGTAAATTACCAGTTGTTATTAAATTTTATTCAGAAAAATGCTCTCATTGCCGCAATCGTTATTTATTTTGTATTTGTTTCTTAAATTTATAAACTTTAATTTTTAGTTTAGCAAGATAGAAATACTTGCATCCTTTCAGAACGGGAATTATTTAAATAATGATGGTAGGTCAAAATGAAAAAAGGTTCGGCTCAATTAACCGGTAATTTAGTCAAATGTTTTTTGACGATGCTAATTGTTATCTTATTTAATCCGGAGGCTGTCCATTCCCAATCATCAGAACGATACCGGGATCTTACGCATGAAAGTAAAGTTTTCGGGCATGAAAAGTTTTATAGGATTTATCTTCCTGCCGGATACGATCAATCCCGATTGCGTTACCCGGTTATTTATTTTTTCCACGGCTGGGGAGGAAGACATTTCAAGGACGACAATGCCAAACTCGAATATGAAAAAATTAAAGACCTGGTTGATAAATACAATGTGATATTAGTAATGTGGGACGGCAATATCGAATTAAAAGAACCGCGGGCATATAATGCAGGATATCATGAGGATGTAAAATATCAAGTTCAGATGGCGGACTATTTTCCAGAACTTGTAAATTATATAGATTCCACTTACCGGACACTTACCGGCAGGAATAACCGGGGCATTATTGGGTTCAGCATGGGAGGCTTCATGTCGTTCTTTCTTGCCGGGAAGTACCCTGATAAAGTCTGTGCTGCAGTCAGTTTTGCAGGGGCTCCGGAATATTTTGTAGGATACCCGGATAATCATACTCTTTATCCAATCCGTTATACTTTTAAAAATCTTCAGGGCGTAAACCTTCGTATGTACAGCGGGGACTCGGATATTTTGTACTATTTGAATACCGAAGTTCATCAAGGAGCAATGTGGGATGGGATACCCATTGAATACAGGCAATTCCACGGAGGTCATATGATAGATAAACCCGGAGAGACCAAGGTCTTTGAATCGGCGATAAAATTTGTAACCGATACGTTTAAGACAGGGGTGGAGCCGGCGAAGCATTGGACGCACTACGATTTATATCAGAACTTTGATGTGCGGGGATATCATATTGAAAGCGACAAGCGCGAACCAGGATATATTATACTTAAAAATGTTGACCTGAATGGATTCGGAATTTATACTAGACGATGGCTTCCGACGGGGCCATCAATTCATGATTTACATTTGAAAGTAACGACACCGCCGATTTACGAACCCAATTCGACTTACGAAACTGTTATTTACAACTCTTCTTCGGGGATAAATACAAAAAATGTTGTCAGCGATTCTGCAGGAAAGCTCTCTTTTGAATTAGATTCTCAGGGCAATGAAATCGGCATTATCCGTAAAGACTGCCCCGCGGAGTATGCTGCCATAGATTATTCGGTTGGAGATAAAGGAAAGTTTTTACAAACTGATAAATACAACGCACTGACAATACGTCTCCTTAACCGGGGCGGTGAGAATGTTAATCCGCAGCCGATTCGTATTACTGTAAGTTCAAACGATTTAACAGTATCCGTAAAAGATAGTGTGATTAATGTAACCGCCTTTGATCGGATTGTTACATTACCGGCTTTAAAAGTTTTCTGTACCAAGGTACCGCCTCAACATGCTGATCCTCCGGAGGTAAAATTCAAACTCACGGTTGAGTCAGGCGGAAATATAAGTGCAGACGAAATTATCGTTCCGGTTCTGTTCAATGTACCATATTTCAGCAATATCCGTATTGATGATGGGACTGTAGTAAGGGACAAAATATTTGGAAAAGGGAATGGCAGCGGTTCAGCGGATGCAGGGGAATCCATCTTAGTTTATGAAGGGGAAAATCGTCTGCGGTTATATGTTGAGGATCCGTGGGTTATTAATAACGACGAACGGTTAACCGATGAAATAATTCCGGCAATCTGGGGGGACGGATATACGTTAAGTTCGATCATTCATATTTCACCGGATTGTCCCGATGGACACCAGATTGAATGTATGGCTAATTACGAAACAAAATCATATAATCCAATAGAAAGAAAGGTGACATGGGGTAAAGTAAGAATTACAGTGCATAGAAATTGAATTGAGGGAAATCATGTCTATGGACTCTTAGCTTGCAAAAAAGGAATCTTCTTCCGCATGTTAATTGCATTGAAATTACAAATTTAAATTTAAAAATATTTTATTTATAACAAATGCAGAAGAATGGATTTGAGATGATAAAACTTTTATTTAATAAAAATACTTTTATATTTTTCATATTTGCCTCGATCTTCACTCAATCCGCAAAACCTGATGATAACCAGGGAAAGGATAATACACGTTTAATAGTATTTCATATTGATTTAAATTCTGTTGCTTTGAAAGAAGACTACATTAGAAAGTGGCTTAAGAATGCAGCAGATATGGGATATAACGCAGTACTATGGGAGGTAGAAGGTAAAATTAAATGGAGTACCTGCCCGGAGTGTGTTAATCCTGATGCTTTTTCGAAAGAACAATTCAAAAAAATACTGAGCTATTCAAGATCTTTAGGCCTTGAACCTATACCTTTATTGCAAACAATTGGTCATGCGGAATATGTTTTACGAAACAAAAAATATTTTTCTTATAGAGAAGACCCCTCAAGATATGATTGCTATGCGACTTGCAAACCCGAAGTGAAAATATTTCTAAAAAAATGGATTAATGAATATTTAGATCTATTCGGGGAAATTAAATATTTTCATTTAGGGGGTGATGAAGTTTACGTTTTTGCTACCAGTCCGGAATGTGCTTCTAAGGTTAAGCAAATCGGAGAAGGAAAGTTATATGCTGAATATATATCTGATATTGCCCAACATTTAATAAAAAAAGGGATTCATCCTTGCATCTGGGATGATATGATTATGAAATACCCAAATGCTATATCAGATATTCCCAAAAACTTTATTATATGGGTTTGGAATTATTGGGACAACGATGCAACTCCAAAAGAAGTAATGTTATGGAATAAAGGGAAAAAATTAAGTAAAAAAGAACTAACGCCGGAAGATATGAAACTTTTTCCTGAAATTCTTGATGATACCGGAAACCTAAGAGCATTTTATAATTGTGATGTCCTGAAAAGACTGGGTTATAACGTTGTTCTAAGCAGTTCTGCCAGATGGTCCGGTGATGGAGTTTTTGCAGTTAGACAAAATGATAATGCAGCTAATATAATTGGCGCAGCTAAGAAAGTTGTTGAAGATAATTTGCTGGGGACATGTGTTACAAGCTGGGCAGTACGAATTCCAAATTATGAAACTCAAAAAATACTATTCTATTTAGCTCCGCTGACAATAAAAAATAGTAAACTGAATAATAATGAGCTAATCAGCCAAAGTAGTGAAAATATTTTTGGTATATCAGGCAGTGAAATAATGGACGCACTAAATGACATAAGTTTCCCAATTACATTTGCAGATAAACAATCAACCGGAATAATGTGGACCGGAATGAAAGATTCCCGGGCTGCGCCACCGGGATATATTAAAAATTTAATTAACACTTGGCGGAATAATGATGAAGGGAAAGCATGGCGGGAAAATATCCAAATTATTAAATCGGCACCCGGAAAAATAGCAAAGGGTTTAACTGAACTTTACAAATTTATTCCTAAAGTTAACAGAGGATTCAATATAATTGAAGAATGGGAAAAGGCGGGTTATTTCCAATATTGGGCTGCTGTAACGGCTAATGATATAATTGAAAACGATAATAGAAATTCGAATAAAGATACTAAGAATATAGTCGAACTATTAAATAGTTTAAGATTAGATTATAACTATTGGGCAAAATCATGGATGACAGATAACTCAGCCAAACAAAATACGGGATTGATTTACGATGCAATTATTAATTATTTCTCCAATAATTAATAATTAAATTATTGATTAAGTCTTTTATATAATCACGCGAGGAATACCAGATGCTCTTAACAACTGCTGATTATCTTATTATAACAGTGTATGCAGTTTTTATGATCATACTGGGAATAATAGCAAAAAGGAAAGTAAAAAACACCGAAGATTATTTTGTAGGAGGCAGAAATGTACCCTGGTGGTTAGCTGCGATTTCCCATCATATGTCCGGCTATAGCGCTTTTGTCTTTGTAGGACATGCAACAATAGCATACTTATATGGGGTTAGTGTATGGACTTTTTTTTCGATACCAATATTTATTGCCATGGTAATAGGGGCTAATGTATGGGCTCAAAAATGGGTTAAGTTGAAAGTAACTACGCCGATAGAATATCTTGAAAAAAGATTTAACCTTATGACAAGACAACTATTTGCATGGAGCGGAATAGGCATCAAATTTATAGATGAAGGAGTAAAGCTATATTCTCTGTCGATAATTATAACCGTGATAACCGGATTCCCTTTAGAACTTGTAATAATGGGTTTCGGAATTATAATTGTTTTATACGTTTTATTTGGCGGATTATGGGCAACAATGCTGACAGATTTCGTACAATTTATAGTACAGTTTTTAGTGTCATTTATTTTAGCATATCTGGCTTTAAAATATGTCGGGGGCTGGTCATCAATGTGGGCGCACCTGCCTGCCGGTCATACATCTTTTTTCAGTAAGGCAGTCTCGCCGTGGTTCTTAATTATTTATACTATCGTAATTATTCTTAGTTACAATGGCGGCACATGGGGATTGGCACAGCGTTTTTATTCTATAGGCAAACCTAAAGATGCTCGAAAAGCTGCTTATCTTTCGGCATCTTTATATTTAATCTACCCGTTAGTATTTTATATTCCCATGTGGTCGGCAAGGCAGATTGTCGGCAATATAACTCATCCGGAGCAGGCATATGTTCTGGCTGCAGAGAAATTGTTTAATTCATTTTCTCCGGGAATCATTGGACTTTTTATTTCGGCAATTTCAGCCGCGACAATGTCAATGATAAGCGCAGATTTAAATTCACTGGCAAGCGTTTTTACCAAGGACATTTTTCAACGAAGTATCAGACCAAATGCCGGAGATAAGACATTGTTAAAAATTGGTATGATTTCAACTATAGTATTTGGTATTTTAACAATAGTAGCTGCAATAATTACAATATTTCTTCACGGCGCTTTTAATGCAATGATTGAATGGTACGCTGCAATTCTTGGGCCTATTTCAGTTCCTTTATTGTTCGGATTAGTTTATAAAAAAGCAACGTGGAAGGGTGCAATTGCTTCCTGGGCTCTTGGCTTTGTTTCTTTTGTAGTTGTTAAATATGGATATGCGGCAATTACAAATAGTGAAACTCCATTTGCGATTTACACAGGAGTAGAATTGTTGGTTTCATTCAGCGCTTTTTTCCTGGATGGATTTATTTCCAAACCATCACAAGAAATTAAGAAAAATGTTAACGAAATATTTGCTCAAATAAAATAGAATAATTTTAAAGGTTAAAACGATATGGGAATGAAAATTTCAATAATGAACGGGATGATTCTTCTTCCGGAAGGATTAAGACAAGGAACTATTGAAATAGAAAATGGTATAATCAAAGATATAACTCAAAATTCTTATAATGAAAAATCTACAATTACAATTGATGCAAAGGATAATTATATACTTCCGGGATTTATAGACATTCACACAAATGGAATAGCCGGATTTGATCTTACGAATGGCGTATTCAACCTGGAATCAGGAAGATTTATTCTGGAAGAAGAGAATTATATCAAAGGGCTTGATAATGCCTTAAATGAATATGCAAGAACCGGAGTTACCAGCGCTGTTTTAACAAGTATAGCCTCGCCTCTGAACCAACTGAAACAGGTCTTTAGGTTTGTCTATAATTATAAACAAAATCATATTAATTCACCCTGGAAGGAAGTATTAAATGGAATTTTTATTGAAGGCACATTTATAAAGCTTAAAGATTATAGCGGCGCACAAAATCCCGACTTTTTTAACGAACCTTCTATACAATTGTTTGAAACATTACAAGAATCTGCCGGCGGATTA
This sequence comes from uncultured Ignavibacteriaceae bacterium, assembly GCA_964618785.1. Taxonomy (GTDB): domain Bacteria; phylum Bacteroidota; class Ignavibacteria; order Ignavibacteriales; family Ignavibacteriaceae; genus FEN-1297. The sequence goes on from CAZUCY010000010.1 coordinate 28,302, forward strand.
ATCAAGATAGTAAATATAGTTCCGGAATGGGGGGAACCGGCTATCAATTTGATCAAATATCTTGCTTCCAGAAATATAATATGCGCTGCAGGGCATACAGGCGCTTTGGGATGTCAATATGACAAAGCAATAAAAAATGGATTGAAATTAGCTGTTCATTTTTTAAACGGACCAACAGGATCATCATATAAATCCTTTGATGGCGGCGGTGCAGTCGAAAATGTTTTACGTGCATCAGACATGTTTGTTGAGATTATTGTTGATGGATATCATGTAGATAAATCATATGTAATGGATATAATAAAGCGTAAAGGTTTTAACAATGTAGTTGCTATAACAGACAGTATGTTTGCAGCTGCGTTTAAAGGTCTTAATGAATTTAATATGCTTGGAATAAATGGAAGCATAAGTGAGAACAAAGAATATATTCATATCAAGGATAGAGAATATGTATTATTCGGAAGCATGCTGACTATGGATATAGCATTTTCAAATGTGCTAACATGGCTTACTTCACCCGTAAAAGGTATTTGGCATGAATTACATCAACCTCTGGAATTCGAAGATGCTTTAATAAAGGCTTCTTCAATATGCAGTAAAAATCCGGCAAAGGTTTTAGGGATATTTAGTCCAATAGAAAATAAACATAATAGAGAAAAAATCAGTTATACCGGCAGTATAGAAAGGGGGAAAAATGCAGATTTAATTATAGCTAACATTGAAAAAAATGATAGTGGTTATAAACTTGAAATAAATAATGTGTTCGTAAAAGGTAACAAAATTTAACTTTAATTTGATGGGAATTGAAGATGAGCTTTAATAGTGCAGTAAAAATATTTAATGTGGATAAATTAAGAGTAGAAATATATAGTAATCGCAAAATACTGGGACAAAAATCTGCAGAAGCTGTTTCAGAAAAATTAAAAGAACTTCTATTACATCAAGAAAACGTAAGGGTGATATTTGCGGCTGCCCCATCTCAAAATGAGCTATTAATTGAATTAATTTCATTAGCAGGGATAGATTGGACAAGAGTTATTGCGTTTCACATGGATGAATATATTGGGCTTGAAAATAATTCCAAGAAGACGTTTGGATATTTTTTAACAGACAAATTATTTAGTAAAGTTAAATTCAAAGAAGTTCATTTTATAAATTCAATTCCTAATGACCTGGAAAGTGAGTGTAAAAGATATTCTTTGCTAATTAAAGAAGCGCCAATAGATATAGTTTGCCTTGGTATTGGGGAAAACGGGCATATTGCTTTTAACGATCCAAAATATGCTGAATTTAATGATTCAAAACTTGTTAAAGTAGTCAAACTTGATAATATATCCAGGAAACAGCAAGTTAATGATGGTTGTTTTAAAATATTATCAGAAGTACCCAAAAGTGCAATTACCTTAACAGTTCCTGCTTTAATTTCCGGAAAATATCTTTTTACCGTTGTTCCAGGATTATCAAAAGCCGACGCGGTTTTTAATGCTTTGAAAGGTGAAATCGCAAATAATTGCCCGGCGTCTATTTTACGTACTCATGAGAATTCAGTACTTTTCCTTGATAGCAATTCTGCCTTGAAGATATTAAATGAAGCAACAAGATAGATTCACAAATAATTAGAATGAACCGGACAAAATTTTTGCAGATCCAAATTATTGATCTTAATATTATTAATAACTACATTAAAAGTTTTAATATATCTTCAGGTGAGCTTTTATATATTCCAGGATGTGTTCGATTAGTAAAGCAAGGTCTTTATATCTCAGCAATTTATCATATATAGAAATACACACTTTCCGATAAGTTGGTTCATAATTTTTAAAATTGAATTTTAAAGGCTTAACTTCAAGTTGAAATTAAGCCTTTAATAGTGAATAAGACTAAGTATTATAGAGACGATCCGACTTTTAGTCTTATGTTAAAAAGGACAGAAACCGCTCCAAAATTTCCCTTATCGTTTTTTGAGAGAATCATAGATGGACCTATTGAAAAAGCGCTTGAAGCCCATGTCTCTGCAATCTTTTGAACCAATAAATTAAATATATATTCCGGCTGCCTTACATCGCTGACAGGCATAGCATCGAAGCCAAAATCAAAAGTACTGCCGCCTAATGAAAGTTCGCGTCCGGTAAATCCCAAATGCAGTTCGCCTAAATTTTTTGCGACATAAAATTTTGCTCTAGTTGAACCAAGAATACTTATCGGATAGCGGAGTTCCCAGCTATAATAACTTCCGGCAAGTACTTTTGCTTTTAGACCCAATGCATCAATATCATTCCTGGTAAAATAAACACTATCTGAATGAGTAGGCGGGGTTGTAATATGTTGATAACTGAATTCAAAAAAATTGCCAAATGGTAAAACATATCCAATCTGATACCCGCTGGTGACGTAAATATCATTAAAATTTTTGCTGATTAATGTTTCGGAAAATGCATCAACCGGGCCTAGAACACCTCCATAAAAACCTAAGATGTGAAAATTTGCTTCCACGATATTTGTTTCCATAGGTCCCGAATATGGCGTACCCATGCCAACTGAAAAACCAAGATCTTGTTTAATCGGGATTCCAAATTGTTCGCCGCCGAATAGCTGTAAAAAAGGATTTATATAACCAAGTGTGGAAGATATTTGATAAAGAGTAGGGGGTGAAAATACCTTTTGAATTCTTAACTTTTCAATAACGCGTGAAAAAACACTCCCAAAGTTTATCTGTTCTTCCAGATTTATCTTAAAAGGGTAAGTAATTACTTTTGCCCGAGTCTCCGGTTTTAATGCAAGGAATGGGTATAGTACTCCTTTAATAGACACCGTTTGATTATTAGGGTCACGCAAATCGGCTATTATCTCAGCTTTTGGATCGGGCGGGTCAATAAATAACTCCTGCTGCATTTTAATAAATAAGCTGTCATCAAGAGGTTCCATTTGATAGTAAACAATTTTTTCACCCGGTTCATTCTGAGCATGAACAAAATTAAAGGCAGGAATTATTAATAATAGAAGTAAAAAAAAATTAAATTTATGATTCATAAAAGTATACCATAATTGTAATTATTTATCAAAATCAGTGAAGTAAAAAGAATCACCAATAACAATATTAGTTTTTGATTTTTCATCGACTGCAGTGAAGAAAAAATTGGTTTTATAACGACCACTGGCGTCACGATTATTACCGTAATGGTCCAACCAGTCTTGAAATCGTTGATATGTAGAGGCTAATTTCAGAGAAACATTATAGACCAAATCGCCGTTATTATTTTTATAAGGTCCTGAGACAGATATTGGTCCTGTGTATGTAATTTTTAGCTGGTCGGTTCGAGCATATTTTATAGTAACATTAAAATCGGTAATTCGCTGTAAATCCTGCACATAAATTGTTGAAGCATCCATCTTTGTAGTAGACCTATCAATTTTTATTTCCGGGGGATGCATTTGTAGAACGTTAATTGTTTGCTGCTGATTGCCAAATTTCAATATTACCTGGTTTTCATTTTTCAGGTCGAATTTCTTTTCCTGGTTAGGGGGAATTATTACAATCGGGTTATTCATATTATTTGGATCATAGATTGCAGCTTGAACATTGCCCGTGTTCTTAGCAATATTCCAGGTATTCTGCAAAAATGTTTGAGTAACAGATATGGGCGACTGAAGCAAGGTCTGTTCATTAACAATAGGTTTTTGATCCAATGGAGGTCGTATTTCTTTTTCCGGAGGTTTAATATTAGCCAACTGTTTATTCAAAGACAACAGCTTTTCTTTTAAAACTTCATTTTCAACTACAACATTAGGGTCTACTTTTATTTCGAACTTGTTGCCCTGAACATAAAGGGAATCGATAACTATCATCAATGAATCTCTGATGCTTTTTGAAACGGCTTTATCTTTTGAAATTACTTCCTTCAAATTCAGATCAGCGCCTTTCAAGGCTAAAACAGTAATTACAAAAATGTAGAGAACCTGGTAAATAATAAATTTGCTATCTCTATTTTTACTTCTCATCTTTAATTCATCTTATTTTGATACAATTGATTCTAAGTATTTCAATCCGGTTACAGCGTTTTCATTACTTAAAGACACTGAGGCTTGAGAAATTGAATTTGCAAGCGATTTTAATTCGTCAATCTTTTCTTTGTTTATGATGGGCATTTCACTAATTTTTTCCATTAGATTATGAGCAATAATATAATTCTCTTTGATAACCGAACTAATATTCGAAATTTCAGCCATTATTTTTTTATAATTTTCTATATCCGTTAGTTGTACTTTTGAATACTGTTCTACAGGGATATTGTTAAATCCTAATTTTTCAAGTATTCCTTTCGTACTTTCAATTTGTACATGGGAAAAGTACCGTTCTTTCAAATCCTTAATATGTGATACAATGTTTTGAAATTCTACACTAAGTTGATCCAGAACCGGTTCAAAAAGTTTTCCTATTGCAAGAACAATTAAGGCTTTTATCTCAAATGGGACAGATAAACCGAGAAATATTTCTTCTCCTAACCGAATACTAATTAATAGAAGTGCTGCTCCAAGCAAAGGTAATGCGGTGGAAATACTATCGATTATGCTGCTATAAGAATCTATTACTCTATCGATTGTTTCAGAGGCAGGATTTCTTAAAACCTCTTCCTTTAATTTATTGTACGTTAGATAGGCAAGAAAAACAAATAATGCATAGATTATAGGAGGGAGCCACCAAAATCGAAATGGCTGGAAAGTTTCAGCAGCAGGCTGCCATCCAGGAAAAAGCGCTTTTGCTATTTCAACAGAAATGTTACCTAATATGGGTACCACTGAAATATCCATAAAAAAAGAAATTATCAAAGCTAAAATTGAAATTATTGCAGGTTTGATAATTAATGAAAATTTGATTTTATCAATATACGAGTTTATTACACTTTCAATTTCTTCTTCTAAACCATTTTGTTGATATAAATCAGTTGATTCATTATCTTTTTCACCAACTATTCCATGCTGATTTAGCATTAATTACCTCAACTAAATTATTAAATATCATTTTTTAGGCGTTAAGCATAGTTAACTGGACTATAAATAACAAGGATCATGCCGGATTTGTTAAATTAAGTAAAGTTAAAAAAATAATTTTGCTTTTACAATAAATACTAATTTATTTTTGATGATTAAAACTAAGGCAATTCTTAAGTACCAACCCGATAATAATAATATAACCTAGCCATTTAATGTTTTACAGCAATCCATCATATGGATGATAAAGGTACTACAACTTTGTGAGGTAAAACAGCGATAAAAAAAATATTAGCCCCATATCTGAAAGGTTTTGTTAAAATAAGTTTAAAAGTTATAAAATTTGATTTTGCAAAATATTAATATATTTATTTGGATTATCAAAAACCCTTTATATTTTTTTCCTGGGTATCCCTTTAGTGTGACAATCTGCGCAGCGTACCGAATGAATATTATGCGAGCTGTTTTTATCGGAAAACGTTGTATTCATCTTAGTCACGTCAAGCCCGCAATTAGAGATTGCAGGATGACAATTAACACAACTCTGCCGGGGATCATTGCTGTGGTTCGCATGACATGAAAGGCAGCTAAGCCCCTCATGAACACCGCGCGGAGTTCTGTCGTCACTTGACCCCGCCTGGTGAAAAGCGTTAGGTGCATGGCATTGAACGCAAATTTTTTGATGCGGGTCGTCCGAGACATTAACCCTTCTTTCACCTTCCCAAAGCTTCAGTTCAGGTAAATCACCCGGTTCCCTATGAATCTTTTCGTAACGGTCATAGAAAAGCGCTACAGGAAACAGAGTAAAACTTTTGTAAAAAATGTTTTTTGGATCTGAATAGTCTGCCCTGACGGCAACAGATCCCTTTCTATGAATTTCGTGACAAGTAAGACAGGGAATTACCGGCATTGTTCCTTGTTCCGGATTAATTATTTTCCACGGACCTTTAATGTCTACCGGTGAAACCAGATCCGCTATTGAACCTTCATAAAACATTCCATGGCAGCGGAGGCAATCTGCATTAGGCTGCACTATGCTATTGTGTCTTTTATTCAGAAAGATTGCCGAGTACGTTGCCGAGTGACCGCCGGACAACCATTTTGCATACTCTGTACCATGGCAGCGTTTGCAATTTTCGAGGATCGCAGCTATCTGATCTTCATTAAGCCTCACATTGTGTTTTCCGTATCCCGAAAAATGATGCACTACCATCATTCCTTTTTCAACTAAGTTGTGAAAACCATTACTGAAAGCGGTTCCATGGCATTCCTTGCAAAGCATTGACCTATGACCGCTTTCTATCAATAGCGAGGCTGAACTTTCAATTTCGTGACAAGATACGCAGGTAGCCTGAGGTGAAGCTAAATCCCAATAGAGAATGAATCCTCCGAAAACAGCTATCAGAACTGCTGCCGTAAGCAGGATTATCTTTAACAATTTATGAATTTTGTTCATATGCTTTGTCAGAAAAATTTTTAATTTTTCCGTTATTTAATGATATAAATAAAATATTTTTTTAATGGTTTCAACTGTTCCGGTATACCGCACAGGCGTAAACCAAACAACATTAGTTACACAGTTAATATATTTATATGGAACAGGCGCCATATTTATCGCCTCTGATAATAAATATAGATAATACTGTGTTGCAACGCTAAGGATTCATAATTCCTTTTATTTGTCTTTACAGCTAACCTGCCTGCGGGCAAGTATGTCTCGGCACTGCAGCTTTGTAAAATCTTTTTGGTTAATGTTCTAGCCCAAAGAAACCTGTACTGAACTCCGGTCTATCGTAGTTGAAAAAGAGTTTAAACAAACCGGTTGCCTTTTTGCCATTCCGAGGCAATGTGTTCTGCCACCCAATATCCGAGAGCCATTATAGTTAGTGCAGGATTGAAACCGCCATTGTTTACATGCAGGCTGGCATCGCCTACGAAAACATTGGAAGTATCATGCACCCGACCGTACCTATCAGTGACGGAAGTCTGCGGGTCATTGCCCATCCGGCAAGTTCCAGCCTGATGCTGCCCTCCGCTTAAACCTTTCCCGCCAACGCTTTGCCATGTATAAGATGCTCCCGCTTCTTTAAGGATCAGTTCAGCTTTTCCGGAAAGAAATTTACACCCCTCAAAGTCTATAGGATGCCTATGCCCGGATAAACGTACTACCGGAATTCCCCAGTAATCTTTAACAGCGGGATCAATATCAACACGCGAATCAAAAAACGGCATCTCCTGTATTGGACCTTCTACCAAGATGTTTCTCCTGAAATATTTTTTCTGGAATTCCTTATGCGACCTACCCCAGGTAGGAGAACCGGGAGGTCTAATTCCCGTAAATAAATAAGGGAGCCTGTTGAATTCGTTGGCAAGAATTCCACCTCCGATAATCCCGCGATTATGATGGCTGAAATCGCTGATTGCTATAGATGCTCCGGGACCAACATCGTCGAATATATCTTCTTCAAACAAACCGACTGCGCCAGTATATGCATGTCCTTGTAAATTTCTTCCAACCCAGCCGTAGCGGTTTCCAACTCCCGCAGGGTATATTTTCGATTTTGAATTGAGAAGCAGTCTCGGCGTTTCTGTAGCAGATGCCGAAAGGACAATTATATCTGCAGCTTGTTCCTGCAAATGATTGTCCTTATCAAAATATTTTACTCCGTTAATCCTTCCTCTTTCATCAATTATAAGTTCGCTTACAATGCAGTCTGTCCTTAGTTCGCAATTACCCGTTGATAAAGCGGCTGGTATTACTGTATTATGTGTTCCGCACTTTGCATTTATCGGACAGGCAAAGCCACAGCACGACCTCCTTCTTACACATGCAGCCCTGCCGTTTCGTGCAACGGAATTCCTTAACATGGGAATTGGAAATGGATGCAACCCCATCCGTTTCATTGTAGACTCAAGCATTATTGCTTCTTTGTTGTAAGCAAACGGCGGCATTGGATAAGGCTTCTTCCGGGGCGCTGCAAATGGATTTAATGAAGCATCGCCGGAAACGCCAATTTCCCATTCTGCTTTTTCATAGCAGTGTTCAATATCTTCGTAACAAACGGGCCAATCTTCAAGAGTTGATCCATCCACATGTCCGTAAGTCGTCTTCATTCGAAAATCCTCGCGCATGAAGCGCCACGCCATAGCACCATAACTTACTGTACCGGAACCGACACAAGCCGCCACATTGTTGTATTCGCTCTCGCTGGCAACGACTATTTTTGTGGAACCGTCATCATTTACAACTACTCTCCGGTACCTTTCATCGTCCGGGCCGAACGCATTGCCAAGTGAAGTGGTGCGTTGTGAGATTAGTTCATCGCTGTCATGCTCATCATAGTTTCCCCAACCTCCGCGCTCGAACAGCACTACGGACATTCCAGCTTCACTCAATTCTTTCGCGACAACCCCACCTCCTGCACCAGCGCCGACAATCACTGCGTTTACATGTTTGTTGCTCATGCGTTAAATTCCATCCCGGTTTTCGCCAACTATCTGCGGTTCGTCAAGACCTATCATTTTGTAGCTTACAAAGTTTTTATTTCCTCCATGGCGCGGGCTTCCGTAATAACCCTGCAAACAATGAGAGCGCAGCAGCTCAAAAAAATATTTGGAGAATCCATCTTTCCATATATTGCCTTCGAGTCTTCCTGCTTCCATATCCTTCAGTACAGCGGTTTGTGAATCCCATGAAAGGTTTTCAAATTTTTGACTGAATTTATTCCGGCATGTATTTTCAAGAGCTGCCAAGCCCTTGCGGTAGACCTCTTGAAAGCGGCGATATGGGTTCATGAGCTGTATATCTATAAAATTTGCAACGCCTGCATCCCTGCCTCCGGGCCAGTCATTTGACGGGATGATTTGTTCTGCGAAAGATTCTACTAATTTGAATTCATTTTCAGAAAAAAAGCGAGTTCCGGGTTGGTATACAGTACTGCACCCCTCGATAAAACTAAGGCTGCCTGCAGCAAAGGACAGGGCGCCTGCGCTTAAAGCAGAGATTTTAATGAAATCCCTGCGGGAGAGTTTATTACCTTTATCCATGTGTCTTGTATCACAAATATAAAATAAATGCAATTTATCTCTCTATTTCATCACGGTAGTAATTTAACCGTATGCAGAGAAATTATTGAATTGAAGAGAACCGAAAAAAAGGAAAAGGCTTTTTAAAAAAACTTTGTAAAAATAATAACAGGATTTCTAAATAATACTTTCTGATAGTTCCATTCAATTCAGAGTAAATTTAGCACATCACAGAATTAATGTCAAGACCGTTCATCCATTATAGCCGGACTAAAATACAGGTCGAATTGCCAAGGCTGCCAGCCGGCAGGGAGGTTTTTGCCGGGCGAGATATTAATTCTACTTGTGAATTCAAAAATTATTTTTTTAGTCAATCTCGTTAGGATGAGAGAGGAGGGCATTACCCTCCTCAACCGGATGGGACGGAAGAATAAAGATTTAAAAATGATATTTAAAATTAAATGTAACATTTCTTGGGGCTTCAAAACTTGCACCGCTGAAAAAAGCGCCTTTTATTAAATGATGATGATCTAAAAGGTTGTCAATATATAATGATGGTTCAATTGAATGATTATCCGCGAGTACAAATGTATAACCGCCCGAAAGATTTATTATCCAGGATGGAGCTGTATGTGCGCCTGTGTTAAAATCAAAAAGACCGGTTTTGTATTGATAATTGCTGATGCCGTTTGATAAACCGCTTCCATAAATCCCCGTTAAATTTACGAACCAATCTTTAGGTTGATAATTTAATCCTGCAACCACTGATAGCCTTTGGTCATGATCAAGGTCGAAGGGAGTTGTTGAATTATCAGCAGGAATAAAACCGCCGGAAACAGGTCCTGTACCGAAAGCATGAATAATTGCACTGTTCAAAAAACCGGACAAAGGACTGAATGGGTCGTTATATGTTAAACTTAATTCCAATCCTCTTACAATTATCCTATTAATATTTACATTCACTTTTACTTCACTGGATCCTAATGTCTCATCGTCAAGACCCGGCGAAGAGTTTTTATAAAAGAAATCCATTTTTCCGGTTAATCCGTAAAGAAAGTTATGTATTATGCCTGCTTCGTATAAATTATCTCTTTCAGGCAGTGTGGCGGCGGCGGAATCTCCAACTTCAGTTGCAATCGAAGATAATGCCTCAATATTTGTGGGCATAAAAAGTCTGTCGTAACTCAAATATATTGTATTTAGCTCATCCAGGTAAAAACTTAGCTTTAACCTTGGACTGATTTGTTTCTGCAGCTCTATAACCGGTGCAATATGCTGGTCATATCTTAATCCTGCTTCCAGCCTTGTCCATTCAAGGGGGTGAATTTCACTTTGAACAAAAATGCCAAAATCGGTACCCGTATAACTATCATTATTTGTCGGCCCGGCGCCGCTGCTGTCTTTAAAATGAAAATTTTCCGCCCCCGTGGTTGCGCTGAAATCAAATCCGGCAGCATAATTAAACTGATGGGATAGTTCATTGCTGTATTTAAGTCTGGTTCCATATGATACAAAATTTCTATTCTGGTCTATTGTATAACCTATACTTGAGTCATTATCTATATACTGTTTTGTCTGATCATAAGAACTTGTATTATATTTTAATCCTCCTTCTCTTACAAATAATCCCACAAATAAATCGCTTGCCTTATCTACTTCACTGGAAATAATGTGAAAAAATGAGAGTGTCTGAAATGAATTAAAGCTATTATGAGTGTCAAAATTAATGCCTTCAGCGGAGTCGAAAGGAATTTGAGTTTGTGTAACGCTGTAGTTTAAGTTTGCAGTAAGATAATCGTTATCGCTTAATAGATAATCAAATTTCCCGTATAGGAAATAATCAAACCCATGATCATTAAATAAAGTTTGTACCGGCTGGTCAATTCTGCGGTCGGATTCCTCCCGTGATCCGGAAAGAAAATATCCAAAACTGCCGGTATTATTGCTCAAAGATATACTTTGACCGTCGGAATTAAGCGCTTTAAAACTTCCAACTTTTGCTCCTAAGTTTTCATTATTGGATGTCAGATAACTGCCTGCATAAGTAGAAATATCCATTTGAAAACCATTCGGCGGCACCCGGTTCTGGATATTAATTACTGAAGCAATCTGTCCGCCGTATTCTGCAGGAAATCCACCGGTGTAAAAAGAAATATCTTTTATTACCTTGGGATCCACTACTTCATTTAATCCTCCGAATACTCCGAGAGGAATTGGTATTCCGTCAATAAAATAAGTATACTCACCGTGCTGACCCCTAATGTGTACCTCTCCGGTGGAAGCTCTAACGGCGCCTGTCAAATTTTCCTGCACTACTGCGGTCATTCTTAAGTCGGGTGAAGCATTAAATGTTTCGGCTTCAAATGTTTTAACGCCCGTCGTTATATCAACGTAATTTGAAATGTGCGAATCCTGCTTCTGACCTGTAACCACTACTTCGTTTAACCCTATTGCGCTTTCCTGCATTAGTATTTTAAGGCTGCTGTGCGTCCTGTCTATCTTAACAGCAGCTGAATAATCTTTGTAACCGATATAATGAGCTACTACCGTATAGGATCCGGCAACTACTTCACGAAGTATCAATACTCCAAATTTATTTGTATCTCCGATTCTGACTAATTGGTCTCCTTTCATTAATAAAACATTAACTAATTCAAGCGGAGTATTCTGGGCGGAATCTACAACTGTAATTTTATAATTGAGTGTATTCTCTTTTTTGTCGCTGTCCTTATCTGCTGCTAATGCTCCATTTCCTTGGAAGAGAAAGAGCACAGTATATAATATCAAAAACTTTAATTTGAATGATAAAAAATTGTTCTTAAATAAACATCTCATTTTAATGAACTCCTCGTTTGTTAAAAACTATATGTTTGTTTTTATGTAGTCTTTTGAGTTTGCCGTAAAGGTTCAAAATAAATTAATTTTAAATCTTAACGATTGGTAGTTTCTAAATATTTACGGATTAGATGAACAGGGGAGGAGCTCTGAAGCAATTATTATTATAAAGCGGCGCCTGGGGAAGTTTTATTATTTCCTTGATGGAAATGTTTTGTTCATTAGTCTCTTTTATAACATTAAAAACAGTAATAAAATTATAATTAATGATTGTATCGGTAAAATGCTGGATTGTGCATTCATGCGTAATATCTACAAATTTATCGAAAAAATCATTACATGTATTTTGCTTATCGGTTGTTATCTCGTAATCCCCTGTCTGGATATTAATATGGTGGTAATGCAGTACAGATATTGAGACTAACAGCAAATATGCTGCAAGGATAGCAATTGCGTATCTTTTCCGGTATTTATTAAAATTTAAAATCATTAATTATTATTCTTACTGCACTAAAATAAAGAATTTTAATGTATTTTCCGTGTGATTTTATAAACATTGCATCTCTTTATGAAAAATTAATAATAAGTGATTATTGACACTATATTATAATTCTTGAAAAGAAATACTTATAATTACAGTCAATGTTTTGTTGATTGTAAAAATGTTATCCTTTAAATTTGTTTTTAAAATTAAAAATGAAAAAGATGCGGGTTTTCGGGGTTGCAGATAATATTGGGAAAGATACGCTTTTATCAGAGATAGGGAAAGTGATAATTTATTCTGCTTTTGAGTAGAAAATGGATAACCCCGCTGTCGGCGGGGTCTTTTTTTAATTGAGATATTAAGAAATGAAATGGAAAAATCATGAAAGAAACATTGTTGATTAAAGAGGGATTGACATTCGACGATTTGCTCTTAATTCCCGGCAAATCCTCCGTACTGCCAAGAGAAGTGGATACTACAACTTTATTAACTCGCGGGATTGCACTAAATGTTCCTTTGGTTTCGGCAGCTATGGATACGGTTACCGAATCAGCCATGGCAGTGGCAATGGCAAGAGAGGGCGGGATAGGTATACTTCATAAGAATATGAGCATAGAAGCCCAATGTATAGAAGTTGATAAAGTAAAAAGATCAGAAAGCGGTATGATACTAAATCCTGTTACTTTAACTCCTGAAAAAACGATTGGTGATGCTTTGGATATTATGAAAAAATACAGCGTCTCCGGTATCCCGGTGGTAGATAAAGACGGTAAGTTAGTGGGCATATTGACAAACAGAGATTTGAGGTTTGAGCCAAATAAAAGACTTAAAGTTAAAGATTTAATGACGGTTGAAAATCTTATTACCGCTCCATTGCATACCGATTTGGAAAAAGCAGAGAAGATCTTACAAAACCATAAAATTGAGAAACTTCCCGTAGTTGATTCTAAGGGAATTCTAAAAGGTCTAATCACATTTAAAGATATTCAAAAGAAGAAAAGACATCCCAATGCAAGCAAAGATGAGCATGGCAGATTGCGTGTAGGAGCAGCGGTCGGGGTTACTTTCGATACTATGGACAGGATTGCTGCACTTTCTAAAGCCGGCGCTGATGTTATTGTGATTGATACAGCTCATGGACATTCAACAGGAGTAATGAAGACAATAAAAGAAGCAAGAAAAAAATTTAAATATGAGCAATTAATTGCAGGTAATATAGCTACTTATGAGGCTGCACTTGATTTATTATCTTGCAATGTTGATGCTATTAAAGTTGGAATTGGGCCAGGCTCCATTTGTACTACCAGGGTAGTGGCAGGAGTTGGCGTTCCTCAAATTACAGCTATTGCAGATGTTTATAGGGCGCTAAAAAATAAAGGGGTTCCGATTATTGCAGACGGAGGTATTAAACAGACTGGAGATATTTCTAAAGCAATTGCTGCGGGAGCAGATTCTGTTATGATTGGAGGGTTGTTTGCCGGTGTAGAAGAAAGTCCGGGCGAAAAAGTACTTTTCGAAGGAAGAAGTTTTAAGATGTACCGTGGAATGGGTTCTTTATCTGCAATGACAAGAGGAAGCAAAGACAGATACTTCCAGGATACAGAAGATGATATTGCAAAATTAGTTCCGGAAGGTGTTGAAGGGCGTGTTCCATATAAAGGAGCGCTTGCTGATACAGTTTATCAATTAATCGGAGGTCTTAGAGCCTCGATGGGGTACTGCGGCGCGAAAAACATTAAGGAATTAAAAGCTAAAACAAAATTTATAAAGATAACTGCTTCGGGTTTAAAGGAAAGTCATCCGCACGACGTTATAATTACTAAAGAAGCGCCTAATTATCATATGTAATGTTAGAAGGAATATAAATAAGGGAAATAATTTATTCATTAATTATGGAATAAAATATTTAAATGTACAAAGTTCTCGTTATAGCTTACTACTTTCCTCCAATGGGACTCAGCGGAGTTCAGAGGACGTTAAAATTTGTCAAGTATATGAAAAATTTTAATTGGGAACCTACGGTTCTTACTACATCCAATACGGGATATTATGCTCATGATAAATCATTATTAGCCGAAGCCGAAGCGGCAAATATAAGGATAGTTAGAACAAAGGGCAGAGATATAAACTCGTTGCTGTCAAAAAAAGGGACGGTAAAAATGCCGCCGGAAATTATCAGGAAAATACTGAGCCGTATAAGCAGTACATTCCTTATTCCGGATAATAAAAAAGGATGGGCAAAGCAGGCAATTAAATCAGGTCGTGAATTGCTCGGTAATGAAAAATTTGATTTAATATTTGTAAGCGCACCGCCTTTTTCTGCAATTAATATGGCTGTGAAATTAAAAAAAGAATTCAAACTGCCCTTAGTTATTGATTACCGCGATCTCTGGTTTGGAAACCAATTTGCGTTTTATCCTACCCCGTTACATAGATTTCTTCATAAGAGGATGGAATATATTGCCTTAAAAGCTGCAGATAAGGTTATTGCTACAAACAGGAAAATGAAAGAAAAGATGATCAATTGGTATAAGTTTTTATCCTTTGAGGATATATTTATTATACCACAAGGTTTTGATCCTGAAGATTTTGTAAATCTCTTGCCGGAAAAAAGAGGAAATAATAAAATGCGGATCACATATTCCGGTATCTTTTATGAATTTATTACACCGAAGTATTTTTTATTGGCTTTTAAGGAACTTTCAATTGAGAGACCCGATATAGCATACAATATTGAACTTCACTTCCTTGGTTTTTTGCGTAATGAAAACAGAAAACTAATCAAACAATTAGGGCTGCAGGATTTTGTTAAAGAGTATGGCTATTTAGATCATAAAGAAGCGCTGATAAAAATCATATCCAGTGATGTGCTTTGGTTAATGGTAGGTAAAGCCAGAAATGTAGATACACATTCCGCCGGTAAGTTGTATGAATATTTTGGCACAAAAAAACCGCTAATTGCTTCACTGCCGGAAGGCGCCTTAAAAACCGCAGTTGAAGATTATAAGGCGGCATTTATAACGAAACCTGATGATATCCAGGAAATTAAAAATGCAATACTAAATGCTTATTTGCTCTATTCAAATAATCAATTACCAATTCCCGATGCGGATTTTGTGGAAAAACACAGAAGAGATTTTTTAACCGAACAATTGACTAAACAATTTCAACTTTTAGTAAGGGAATGGGTAATATGAATGTTCTGCTTATTGGTTCCGGGGGAAGAGAGCATGCTTTAGCTTACAAAATTCATCAAAGTAAAAGCCTTGATACTTTGTATATTCTTCCCGGCAATCCGGGAATGAAAAATTTGGGAATCAATATAGATATGAATGTTAAGGATTTTAGTTCTATCGCACAATTCTGTTTTGATAAAAAAATTGAATTGGTTGTAATCGGTCCCGAACAGCCTTTAGTTGACGGGATGGCTGATTTTCTTAGAGAAAAGGGAATAAATGTTTTTGGTCCGGGTAAAAAAGCTGCAGACATTGAAGCGCAAAAATCATTTGCAAAATATTTAATGGTTAAGTACAATATTCCTACTTCCGGATATGTGGAATTTAAATCAACCGAACAAAAAGAAGCGTTGGAATATATAAGAACTCAAAAATATCCCTTAGTTATAAAAGCTGACGGACTTGCAGCCGGTAAAGGGGTTTTAATATGCAATTCTGTTCACGAAGCTGAAAATGCAATTAAACAAATATTTATTGATAAAGTTTTCGGCGCTTCCGGCGACAAATTGATTATTGAAGAATTTATGTATGGTGAAGAAGCATCTATATTTGCTATAACGGACGGCAAAGAATTTATATGCCTGCCTTCGGCGCAGGATCATAAAAGGATAGGCAATAATGATACGGGGAAAAATACGGGAGGAATGGGCGCATATTCACCGGCTCCCGTAGTAACAAAAGAAATTTTAGATTGGGTGGAAGAAAAGATTATAGCGACCGCTATCAAAGGGATGGAAAATGAAGGGCGGAAATTTATAGGCTGTTTATACTGCGGACTTATGATTACTTCCGAAGGTCCTAAAGTCGTGGAATTTAACTGCCGGTTCGGAGACCCTGAAACGCAAGTGGTTCTTCCGATTCTGGATGGCGATTTCCTTCAACTTTTATATTCAGCTTCAGCAGGCGCTCTCGATAAAAATGCGGTTAAATATTCAAACGGCTCTGCAGTATGCGTAGTTGCCGCTTCTAAAGGTTATCCCGATGCTTTTAATAAGGGATTTGAAATACACGGATTGAATGATGTAGAAAACGATGTACTCATATTTCAGGCGGGTACAAAAGCTTTAGATGATAAAATTGTT
The DNA here is from genome assembly GCA_964618785.1 of uncultured Ignavibacteriaceae bacterium. Classification (GTDB taxonomy): domain Bacteria; phylum Bacteroidota; class Ignavibacteria; order Ignavibacteriales; family Ignavibacteriaceae; genus FEN-1297. Next base: position 44,954 of record CAZUCY010000010.1, read on the forward strand.
ACCAATGGCGGCAGGGTTCTTGGCATTACTGCAATTACTGAGAAGATGGATTTACAGCTTGCAAAGCAAAAAGCTTACGAAGCATTAGATAAAATTCATTTTGATGGTATTTATTTCAGACAAGATATTGCGGATAGAGCAATATTAAAACATTAAAAAGCATTGCTTTTAAGTAGGGTAATGCTGCCCGGCTGCTGCATCTGTAATAAATTTTAATGTACCGAAAGCAGGACTCGATCCCGAAGGGTTTCGGGAGTGAATTATCCAATAGATTTTGATAAGTATAATAAAAAACCTCAATTATTTAGATATAATTGAGGTTTTTATTTGTACCGGAGGCCGGACTCGAACCGGCACCTGGTGTGAGCCAGACTGGATTTTGAGTCCAGCGCGTCTACCAATTCCGCCACTTCGGCAATAAAACCTATATTATAAAGTAACTTTTGATATCTAATTTATAGCTAAACGTGCAAAAGTTGCGGTACTATTTTTAAATGAAAAATTATAATTTTATTGACGGTTGTAAAAGTACTAAACTTTATAATTTTATACAATTTAAGTATGCGAAAATTTCTTAGGAAATTAGCTTATATAGTCTGGTGTCTCGATCTATGAAGTCAGCAAGCTTCTGGGACACGCAGATATAAAGACCATACAAATATATGCACACCTTCATAGTTATGCCCCCTTTGTCCTGACTTTTGGGCTAAATGAATTTTTAATTGACAATGATATTTCAGTTAGTTAATTTCAATACTAAGATAATTTTATTCTATTTTAATAAATCGGTTCCTTTGCAAAGGGAAACCGGCAGTTTAAAATTAAATGAGTCACAAGATATAGTTTGGGAACTCCTGATTTCAGAATATATAGATTTGGTGATATATCTTAAAACAATCTCCTCTTGTATTTATTTTTCAAATAATCAAATATCTGTGCAATCAACGCTGATTGAAAATTTGTTTTGATAAAATAACCCGGATATTATTTAAAACGACTGTAATATTAAGACTATTATATAGCAGCAAAACAGCAAGCTGATTATTTTTTAAAAGAAAAATTTAATGTTACATAAATAATAAATAATCAACCCTAACAACATTTAGAGGAGGTATATAATGAAAAAATTAATACTTTTAGTTGCAGTGGTTATTTGTTTTTGGCAAGTTGCATCAGCTCAACAGAGGAACTCAACAGAATCGGCAGGCAGGATTGCGGGTGCACCGCGGGGAATCAAGCCATCTTCCAGGCAGCCCTCACCAATGGGATTTATTCAACCTAAAAAAAGAAAGATCAACAATACAGACCTGTATTCAGCAACAACTTTCACATTTGCCGATATAGCTGTATTCTCATATTTTGACAGCACTGTTGTTACAATTGTTAACAACATAGATAGTACTGTCGGCAACGTAACCATGAAAGCGGATACTCTTTATTCCATTAGTCCCGGCGAGGGAATATATACAATCAGCGGGAATAAACCATATTCGGTTCTTATTGGAGACCCAATAACAGAGTATGTTAACGGTTACTTCGCACTTGATCAAAGCGGCCGTGGATTAAGTACTAAACTAAATACCTGGATGATGTATTCGGCAGATTCCGTCTATGATCCACATTTTATTATCTTTGCCTATCAGGATGGCACGCAATTTGCTCTTAAAGAATTATCAACGGGGAACATATTATATGCCGGAACATTAAACTCCGGGCAATACTTTGATTATCCAAATATTTCGGGCATATCAGACAAAGCTCTTCAAGTTGTAAGTAATCTTCCTGTGTCTGCCCTGTCGTATACAGACCAGGATTATTATGTCCCCTCCGCTAACGGTGGATTTGCCGGAACTCTTTTCTATGGATTCTCCGGTTTCTCAGGGGCTTGGGAAAACTCAATCATAATTATCTCATATGCCGACAGTAATAATGTGCTTGTAACGGATATGAACACCGGGGACACAATATTTACAACCGAATTAGGTTTATGGCAGGTGAAAACCATACCGATATTTAAGGATACCTACTGGAAGGTAGTCTCTTCCGGAACAGTCACGACGGCAGATATCCCGTTTGACGGTTGGACAGGCTATTATGATTATATGGCACGCTGCTCCGATTCGACTGGTACTAATACAGGCAAGGCGTTTATTATACCAACAATCCAAAGCCAGATTTCAATCTTTTCGTATGATGATAATAATCATGTTGTAATTACGGAACTTGGGGACACTTCATATCCGTACACTTCCACGAGTATTGTTGCAGACACACTCTTGCAAACCGGTCAAGGTTACATTTTTAATACGAATTTAGGCAATTATGTATATAGAGTTGCAGGCACCGGCAGAGTTTCAGTAGTTCAAAGTAGCGGTGGATATGGCGCAGATTTTATGCCTCTGGGTTATGCACTTGATCTGCCGGATCTTGCCATCTCACAAAAAGATATAGTTTTTAATCCTTCCGATAGCGTATACAAGAGCGGAGACAACATTAAAATTGGTGTGACCGTTCACAATCAGGGAACGGCTGATGCTTCGAATGTTCTGGTAGTATTGTATGACGGCAATCCTGATGTGGGTGTTGCACCACCTATCGGTAGTTTCCAAATCCCGTTATTACATGCTGGTGGAAGCTATACGGGGACCGTACCATACGTTGTTCCGCTTAATGCATTGTATCATTTTATTTATGTGAAGGTTGATCCTAATAATACTATTGCCGAATCAAATGAATCGAATAACGAGACTTTTAAATCTTTGGATGTGAACCAGGATTTACTGCCGCCATTATCTGTCTACGTTACAGCTCCCGGCGCACTTTTAATTCAGAATTCCGCCCTTACACCCAATCCCTTCGCTGTTCAGGCTAATATATTTAACACCGGCACAATTGATGCGAAGAACGTAAGGATTCAGTTCTTCATGTACAACGGGCTTTCAATTGATTCCGGAACAGTAGACACAACAATTACTACTATTCCGGCTCAAGGTTCGCTTTTGATGTATTGGGAAATAAATGCAAACAAAGATTCACTGGGTTTAAATCTTTTTACAATCCAGGTTGGTGGAAGCAACGTGACAGTGAAAGATGTAAACCGCGCTGTGCTGATACCCGACCTGATACCCCCGGCAATACCCCAGAACTTTAAAGTTTTTCCACAAGACAGTGGACGAATATTGCTTTCATGGTCACCAAATACCGAAAAGGATCTGGCAGGCTACAAAATTTACTACTCTTCCGAAGCATCAGGGTACACCGGGACGGATGCAAACCAAGGACCATCGCCAATTATCGTCACTACTATTGATACATTCTTAGTAACCGGATTGAGCATTGGGAAAACTTATAGATTTGCTTTGTCTGCATTCGATCTCTCAACCAATGAAAGCGGTCTCTCAAAAGTAGATTCTACCATCCTAACCGGGATTTCAAAGCTGCCCAATTCTACTCCAACTACTTATGCCCTTAGTCAAAACTATCCCAACCCATTCAATCCATCGACAATTATCTCATTCGATATACCTAAACAGTCTTATGTAAAGCTTGTGGTTTATAATGTTCTTGGAAGAAGTGTCAAGACACTTGTTGATGAAGAGAAGTCTCCGGGAAGTTACAACGTAATTTTTGACGCGTCAAATATGTCGAGCGGAGTGTATTTTTACAGGATAACAGCAGGTAATTTTGCTGTAACTAAAAAATTATTATTACTAAAGTGAGTTTGCGCTAATATTACTGATAGAAGGCGTGCATTTGATTGCACGCCTTTTATTTTTCAAGTTTTGAATTCACCGGTAATTCCGGCATAGGTATACAATTAAATACTTTCAAACATATTTTTTCCTTTCAGGCCGTTCATTATTATTAGTTTAGCTATTGGCAAATTTTGATTACACTTATTTTAAATATTTAAAATGTATTTTTGTCAGAAGGGTAAATAGGGTGATATAAAAACAATTTTGGTAAATGAAATTAGCCCGAAAGATTTTGAATAGGGCTTCGGCTTCGTTGAATTTCCTTCCTGTTTTTCCCTTTATTAAGCTCTTTGAAAAAACATCGTGACCAAGGCCGATCGGCAGGTTAAACGGGCTCGATAAAATAATTTTACTGAAATTTAATATCTTCCAAATCCTTTCTATTCTTCCATATACCTACAAATTTTTTATTTAATTTAGTATTTTTTTCATTCGGTTATTTATTTTTAATTTCACATTTATTTTTTAAGAACCCAATATATGAAATAACTTCTTTCTTTGCCCCAAGTGGAAGAGACGCAAACTCGTTATAAAATCTTTTTCTTTCCATATTTATCGTCTAATGAATGATAATTTTAATCTTAATTTAATTCCTTAATAACTGCTAGTTACCGCTTATTGTTTTATCCTTTTATAAACCGTTGAAATGGTTAAAGTATAATAGCTTTATGCTTTGCATAAATGAAAATTTGAAATTATGACCGTTTTAATGGTTTACAGTTACTGACGGTCAACTTGAGTGAATTAATTTCAAATTATATAATTAAATATTAGATATCAAATAACAGAAAAATAATATTTCAGCACATCTTAACAATGTCTAAAAACTATATGCTCATTTCAGTACTTATAAAAATAAAATATTGAGCATATTTTTATAATTATGTACATTTACTAATCAAATTCATATTCATTTAAAAGACTGACAAAACCATGACAGATATAAACGGTCCTGTAGAAAATTCCGCCGAAAGGAAACCGAAAAATTTTATTTACGAAATTATTGATGAAGATATAAAAACCGGTAAATGGGGGGGCAAGGTGCATACGCGTTTTCCTCCCGAACCGAACGGTTATCTGCATATCGGTCATGCTAAATCAATATGCCTTAATTCAGGTATTGCAAGAGATTACGCGGGAAAATTTAATCTCCGCTTTGACGATACGAACCCGGAAAAAGAAGAAGTTGAATATGTTGAATCAATTATAGAAGATGTAAAAT
>CAZUCY010000011.1:0-48706 GCA_964618785.1 uncultured Ignavibacteriaceae bacterium
TATAGAAATTAATTTACCAAATCTACTGTTTTTTTTACCAGAGTTTTGGATCACATTTTTGGTAAAAAAGGTTATTCAAATTAAGACTTCTTAGCAGCCCATGATTCTAGCAAAGCCATAACTTTGTGATATGTAATGACTACTTTAAAAATCTTTTAGATAAGACAAGATATTAACTCGAGTTATGCAGAATAAGTGGATTTATAAGAGCATGCCTAAAAAGTGACGAATTTTTTAGTTAAAGCCAAATATTATTGCACTCATTTATCACCCGGCATAAATCTACCTACCAGGTGGGGCAGGTGCCGCGGCAATTTTAAATATCTCCTAGGCAGGGTAAGTCATTAATACGTTTTGAATGTAGAGATGTTCTATTTTATTTTGGAATAAGCTTCAAGCAATTTCTTTTTTGTTTCAAGAAGATCTTGAGAAATAACTTTTACTTCTCCGATCACAGGCATAAAATTAGTATCACCGTTCCATCGAGGCACAATATGAAAGTGGATGTGTTCATCCAAACCGGCGCCACTAACTTTGCCAAGATTAGCCCCTATGTTAAAACCTTCAGGGCTTGAAATAATTTTTAACATCTTTTCGGCTAATTGAAGTTTTTGCATAATCTCGACAAATTCTTCATTTGAAAACGAAGAGAATTCGTCAGTATGCCTGATGGGAACTATCATTAAATGGCCGCTGTTATAAGGATAGAGGTTAAGGACCGTATAAGAATGTTTCCCTTTTTCAATTAGAAGATTTTCAGAATCGCTTACTTCCAAATTAGCAGTTCTGCAAAGGACACATTCATTTGAATTGGTTTTATCCTTAATAGAATCAATATATTGAGACCGCCAGGGCGACCAAAGTTTATTCATAGACTCTAATCAATTTCAATAATTTTAATGCCCTTCTTCTCTTGATTTATTATATTCTTCAATTATTTTCTGTTCCACTTCTTTTGGTACTTCTTCATAATGTGAAAAATCTCTCTTATACATTCCCCTGCCGGAGGTTAAACTACGTAAAGTAGATGAATATTTATACAATTCAGCCAATGGAACCTGAGCCTTAATAACCTGAAAATGTCCATCCGAATCCATACCAAGTATTTTACCACGCCTGCTTGAAATATCACCCATTACGTCCCCCATAAACTCTTCAGGCACATTAACTTCAACTGTGTAAATAGGTTCAAGCAAAATCGGTTTTGATTCCTGAAAACCTTTCCTAAAGCATTGCGCAGCCGCTAATTTAAAGGACATTTCATCAGAATCGACAGGATGAAAAGTTCCATCAAACAAAGTTACTCTAACGTCAACCACCTGATTTCCGGATATTACACCTTTTTGCATTGTATCGACAATACCTTTTTCAATTGCAGGGATGAACCTACCAGGTACCACTCCGCCCACTATTGCGTCAACAAATTCAAATCCCTTTCCACGAGGCAATGGTTCAAATTTACAGTGGACATGTCCGTATTGACCGCGCCCGCCGGATTGCTTCTTATGTTTATATTCAACATCATCAGCCTTGCCTTTAATAGTTTCACGGTAAGGAACTTTCGGCTCAACAATGTCAACTTCTACGTTGTATCTTTCTTTTAATCTTTTTACAGCTAATGCCAACTGAAGTTCCCCCTGACCGGAAATAATTGTCTGGGAAATTTCGGGATCAAACTTAACTGAAAAAGAAGGATCTTCTTCATGAAGAGTATGAAGGCCGGTAGCAATTTTATCTTCATCTCCTTTTGCTTTTGGAATAATAGCGCTATTGATAACCTGCTCTGGGAAAATAATTTTATTTACTAAAACGGACAGATTTTTTGAAGTAAGCGTATTGTTAGTATGGGTATCTTTTAATTTAACTACAGCCCCCATATCTCCAGCAAAAATTTTAGTTACATCCGTTCTATTATGTCCGTTCAAAACAGAAAGTTGACTTAGGCGCTCAGTTTTACCATTGCTCTGATTGATAAGATCAATGCCGGCAAAAGCAGTACCAGAAAAGACTTTAAATAGTGAAAGTTCACCCACATGTTGTTCGGAAATAGTTTTAAATACAAATAAAACCACTTCGCCTGAGGCATCTGGTTTTAGAAGGATTTTATTTTTACTATCTTTTAATACTGCTTCCTCACCACCTTTATCTGCGGGCGAAGGGAAATATTTAGAAACGAAATCCAAAAAATTATTCATCCCGACAGCTTTAGTGGAAGAAAATGCAAATACAGGGGAAAGGCTTCCTTTTGAGACAGCAATTTTAAGTCCGGTTTCAATATCTTCATTAGAAAGAGAACCTTCCTCAAAATATTTATTCATAAGTTCTTCGGTTGTTTCGGCAACTTTTTCAATAAGCTCGGTTCTATAAGTTTCAGCAGTTCTCTGTAGATTGCCGGGAATATCGATAACATTAATTTTCTTACTGCCAGCCTCGCCGTATTGGAAAGCCTTCATAGAAAGTATATCAACAACCGTATTAAAATTCAAACCTTCATTTGCAGGGAAAGTAACAACAATTGCATTAGGAGAAATTCTATCTTTTGCTTGTTGAAAAGTCTTGTTAAAATCAGAATGTTCATTATCAATTTTATTAATCAATAACGCTACCGGTAAATTTAATTCTCCCGCGAAGCGAGCGGCATTTTCCGTACCGACTTCAACACCTTCAGCAGCTTTTAAAACCATAACCGCAGCATCAGAGACTCTAAGCGCAGCCTTAACATCGCCCGTGAAATCAGAGTAACCCGGCGTATCAAGTATATTGAGCTTAACATTGTTCCACTCAAGGTGAAGAAGAGATGAGGATATTGAGATTTTCTTTTCTATTTCATTAGGAGAATAATCGGAAGCTGTGTTTCCTTCGGCTATATTTCCAATCCTGTTTATTTCGCCGGAAGTAAATAATAATATTTCAGAGAACGAGGTTTTTCCACTTCCTCCATGACCGATTAAAGCAATATTTCGTACTGATTCAGCACCATATTCTTTCAAGAGAATTCCTCCTTTAATACAGGGTGAGATTATTGAATAAGTTTTTTATTATTTCCTTTTGTAGGCTTTCCAAAAGGCACTTATCCCGTTAGCTATAGCAGAGAAGCCTTTGATAAAGTCCAATATAGGGACTTCAAACCCTCTCCTAATGTTTTCTTCTAAATTCAAAATAGTATCCACCCTGTCGTTAACTTTGGAAACTATATTCCGTGTTACCAAAAGCTGATCATCGGCGGAATCTGAGAGTTGATTTAACTTTTCACTTAAATTTGTTGCAGAAGCAATAAGCGGTTTCATGGTCAGGCTTAAATCTTTAATTTCAATTTCAATTTCTTTTACCGTTCTGGAAATCCTGCTTAAGGAAACTACTAATGCAATACATAATACCGATGCAGATGCAAGCAGAATAACATACAAGACAGTGACGATTGTATTCATAATTAATTTCTATATTTTTTAAGCATTCTTGGTGCTTTTATAAGCATCAACTCCGGCTTTAACGGCATCTTTAATTCTGCCACTTTCATTTTCTATATTTTCTTTACTTACGTTAATTGTAGCAGCGGCTTTTGATTTAGCATCGCCAAATATTTTTTCGGCGTCCCTAAGAAGTTCTTCCGATTTATTTTTTGCATCGCTGATTAATTTCTCGGATTTCTTCTTGCCTTCGTTAATCATATCTTTTGCTTTGTCTTTAGCCTCTGCAATATATTTCTCAGCCTCACCTAAATATTCATCGGCTTTTTCTTTAATATCACTCCTTAATTCTTTACCGCTTTTGGGAGCATAAAGCAGTGCTAAAATTGCACCAATAGCTCCACCGGCAAGGAAACCAATTAATATACCTTTCCCAGCATTATTTTCAGACATGTCAAACTCCTTTTTTTATCAATTAATCTTACTAGTTAAAATAACAAGCACCCACTTGAAAATCAAGAAAGTAACATTTACATTATAGAATATTTTTTAGGGATATGCAGCAGTTTTATTTCATATTTTTAATTATTTCTGCTGCAAATTCGGATGATTTTACTTCCTTTGCGCCTTTCATTTGGCGTGCAAAATCATAAGTAACCACTTTGGATTTAATCGTCTTTTTTAATGCTTTCTCGATAATCAATCCCGCTTTACCCCAGCCAATGTACTGAAACATCATAACACCGGACAAAATAACGGAACCCGGATTAACCTTATCCTGCCCAGCATATTTTGGAGCAGTACCGTGAGTAGCTTCAAAAATAGCAGTGCTGTAACTCAAGTTTGCCCCCGGAGCCATACCCAGCCCGCCGACTTGTGCAGCGGCAGCATCAGAGATATAATCTCCATTTAGATTAGGAGTTGCAATTACATCGTATTCATCGGGTCTAAGAAGTAATTGCTGAAACATACTGTCCGCAATTCTGTCTTTTATTAATATTTTTCCTTCGGGCATTTTACCGTTATGCAGGGAAAACAGCTCTTCTTCAGTAACAATTATATCCCTAAATTCTTCTTTGGCAATTTTATATCCCCATTCTTTAAAAGCGCCTTCGGTAAATTTCATTATATTACCTTTATGAACTAATGTAACGCTTTTCCTTTTATTATCCCTCGCATATTCAATAGCTTTTTTAACCAGGCGGGCGCTTCCGAACTCACTCATTGGCTTTATCCCGATACCAGAAGGTTTGCGAATATTTTTATTGAATTTAGCATTAATAAAATCTATTATTTCTTCGGCATCGCTAGTACCTGATTTAAATTCAATTCCCGAATAAACGTCTTCCGTGTTCTCCCTATAAATGACAATATCTAATTCCTTGGGTTTCTTCATAGGGCTCGGTACGCCGTTATAATATTTAACAGGCCTTACACAGGCAAATAGATCCAAACGCTGCCTTAGAGCAACATTCAAACTTCTAATTCCACCGCCTATCGGAGTAGTAAGCGGACCTTTAATTGCCACAGAAAATTCTTTTATTGCCTCTACTGTTTCATCCGGCAGCCATTGGTCGTGACCATAAACTGATAATGCCTTTTCACCTGCGAAGATTTCCATCCAGGCAACTTTCTTTTTTCCTTTATATGCTTTTTCAACTGCCGCATCAAAAACCATTTTGGAAGCATGCCAAATATCGGGTCCGGTTCCATCCCCTTCTATAAAAAGGATGATAGGGTTTTGAGGAACCTTCAACCTGCCGTTTTTAACTTTTATCTTCTGACCATCCTGCGGAACTAATATTTTTGAATATGCCATTTCCCAGTTCCTTATTTAATTTGATACAGTTTCCATACTAATTTTGCCGAATCTATTTTGATAAATTGTCACACTAAGAATTCCTATTAATACGGCAAACCAAAGGGTCGCTACCCTGATTATGAAGGTGGAAGCGACAGCAATGTTTTTGGGAACGTTATTCCGGACAAGCATAAAAGTAAGCGATCCTTCAGTTACTCCTAAACCGCCCGGCAGCATAGAAATTGCCCCAACTATTATTGCAAACCCGTAACTAAATGCCGACCATAAAAAACTAATTTCTAAATGAAAATTAATAAGAATTAAATGATATCCCAAACATTCAAACGACCATGAAACAAGACTTAAAAGCGTCATGTATATCAGGGGGAGAGGGCGCAGCATCCGGTATGAACTTTCATAAGCATTATGAATGCTTTCAAGATGCTTCCTGAAAAAATTACTTTTTTCAAACAGCCCTATAAGCGGTTCTGCAATCCTGCGGTTGCTGATTAAAATAAGTACTACAAGAAAAAATATTCCTATTCCAATTACAATTCCCCTTCCGAAATTAAAAACATACGCGCCCAGCAGCGCAATAAAAATCAGAGAAACGAAATCAGTTATTCTTTCCGCAAAAACTATGGGGAATGTTTTGCTTATTGGAGTTTTAGTAACTTCTTTGACTAAGTAGGATTTCAGTAATTCTCCCATTTTCCCGGGAGTAACGCTCATAATTAATCCCGACATAAAAATCGAAAATGAATCTATTTCCCTAATTTTTACGTTAACTATTTTTATATAATAATCCCATTTCAAAAACCTTATACAATAATTCGTCAATGAAAGCAACAAAAGCAGCGGAATAAGAAACCAGTTAAATGATGCGAATGCAGAAATGACATTATCTAAATTGGCATAGATAGTAAATCCAAGAAAAAGAATCCCTGCAACTCCGAGCGAAATAAAAATATTTTTTTTAATTTTTTTCAGCAAGTTAAATTATCCTTAATAATGATTGGTAAAGCTTTGTTAATGGCAACCCGACAACATTATAATAACAGCCGGTTATTTTTTTTATGAACACGGCGCCATAATCATCTTGAATACCATAGGCGCCGGCTTTATCCATAGGGCTGCCGCTCGCTATATATTCTCTAATTTCACTAATTTCTAATTTTCTAAAAGTAACCAACGTCTTTTCATAATCCGTTATCATTTTGCCGCTAAAAGAATTATAAATGGAAAAGCCTGTGTAAACCGAATGAGTATTGCCACTTAATGTATTCAATATTTTCTCAGCATCTTTTTTATCGCACGGCTTGCCTATTACTTTCCCTTTTAAAACTACAATTGTGTCGGCTGTTATAAATATTCCTTTCATTTTAGTTTCTATAGCTTTATCCAATTTGTATTTTGAAAGCCTTTTAACTATATGAACGGGTTTTTCTCCGATTTTAAAACTTTCATCAACATCTACTTTTAAAACTTTAAAAGTTAAATTCATTTGTTTCAAAAGTTTTTTTCTTCTTGGCGAGCCGGAGGCTAAAATAATGGGTAAATTTATTTTAATCATTTAAGTTTGTCAATTTCTGTCCCGGGAAAATAGAATGAAAGGATATCTTCATAATTTTTGCCTTCAATAGATTGATGTATTGCTCCCCACTGACAAAGTCCCACGCCATGCCCGTAACCTTTTCCTTTAATAACAACCGTTTTATCGCTATCAATTGAAATGTTAAACATAGTACTTCTTAAAACATCGTTATTATCTGCGTTTCTGATTATTGAACGGATTTTATTCCCCTCAAGCTTAATAAACTTTTCTTTGCCTTCATTTGAAAGCAGAGTAATCTCAAGCATGGTCACCCTTCCGGATTCATCGATGCCTTTAATTGTTACATCTTTTAAGGAAAAATTTTTATCACCAATGAAAGTTGAGGTTCTGAGCCTTTCGATAAAAACGTTTTCCGAATATTTTTCAACCCATGAAAAATTAGAAGCGATAGAACAATTAGGAGGATCACCGTCTTCAACACCTTCAAGATAAGGAGTACTTTTTAAGCCAAAAACATACTTAACATTTTCAGTATGTCCGCCGCAAGATGAATGATAATATACCTTTGCGGGTTTATCATTATACATTAATATTCTCCCGCCTGTTTCATCCACTGCCCGGTTTGTTAATTCCTTTTCTGCACCGGCGCCGCCGTAGGCTTGATCTCTTGTATCAAGGTATATATCAAAAACTACATTATTGCCGTTCAATCGATTAATCGCATAAGTTCTGGCACAAATTGCAAATGCTTTTAAGGCTTCAAAATAACTATCGTCTTTTCCAGAGGGCATTTCTGCAGGAACAACACCTTTTAAATAATCTTCAAGAGGCAATTGATTTATTACTCTTATTGTGTTCCCATCTTTCACAATTTTCAAGATTCCCCTATAACTTTTACCTTTATAAGAAACCGGAATTTCTTCTTCTGCCGGTTTCAGCTGAAAATATGCTGCATCAAAAATAGAATCGGCTATTTTTAATTTAAAACTATTACCGGTAATGGAAAAACTTAACACATTCCTGTTTTTTACTATTGCTATGGCTTTCTCATTCCGGCATAGAATAACAGGGCTTTCAACTGTATAGGATAAATTAAATTCCTGTTCATTCAGCAATACTTTTATAGGTGCACTGTTGGATGGGATAAATTTTTTTTTCGTTTTCGTAATTCTGTTGGTGGTTGAACATGAAGGTAGAATTAAAATAATAAAATATATTAAAAAGAAATAGCAAAGTTTTTTATACATATCAATAAATCGAGGTTAATTTTAATTTATTAAGAATATATTACTAACTTATGTAACCCAGTTATTAAGATTTCATTAAGCGCCGGGTTATAACCCGGAGAATAATGATAGTCTACATATTATTAGCTTTAGCCACAAAATTCATTCAATTTCGGCTAAAGCCAGATATATTTTTAAATGAGTAGTCCCCGGCATATATGTCGGGGCGATTTTATTCCATGGAAATGGTTATGCCAAATATCTTGTGTAAGGTGATTTATTAAATTACAACACAACTACAATAAGCAAAGAAATCCCGCAGGGAAGAAAATATTATAGAACTTTACTGTTGTATCAAAATCCAGACTCCCCGGAATTATCTAATTGAACAATTTTATTATTTAAATTTGTAATATGCTGGATTTATTAATTCATTTATTTTATATAACATAAGTTACTAATATAATATTTTCTTAATATAAAAAATTAAAAGGCTTGCTTAATAGATTAGAAATTCACCGAAAGGATATTACCTGAACATTGCTTTAATACTTCCCCACGTTTGTTTAACGCTGGAAATACCTAAGCCGGATGGATTAGATGTAACATAGACATAATTAGAATTAACATCAATTAATTGTATTTGATAAATATAGTATACATCAGCGGTTTTATAAATGGGATCCGTCCATTGATAAGAATAAACATTGCTTGAAGCTATAATTGAATGAACTTCCGAATAAGTTGTTTGAGGAGTTCTTCTTTGTATACTGAATCTTTGCGTTGCGGATAGAGATATATCTTGTGAAACATTCCAGGTAAGATTGGCATTATTTCCTATACTTAGATTTATACTACCAGTTGCAAAAACTGCAGCAATAAAAACTAAAAAAATCAGAATAATTACAGTACTGCCTTTTTTCATGGCTAAAATATATTGCGCCCAGTAAATAATGTCAAGCGAATTCTGCAATAAAATTAAATTTATTTATTGGTTATTTATTATTTATTAGTAACTCATATTATGCAGTTATTAAAATTTTATTAAATAGCCCGAGTTTTAGCATGGACATTCCCATATTACAATTCGGAAGATAACAATAATTGAAATATTATTGGTTTTTCCACATAGTGCCACAGCAAAAGGAATGACTATGCCAAATATCTTTTGCGTCAAATCCTTAAATGATTTTTGAAATTAACGAATAAAGATATTATATGTTTCCACATTATTTGTCAAATAGCAATAGTGCTAGAATTATTTCTACCACTTTCATAACAAGATTATTGTGAGAAACATCATTTGCCGATTTAATTTAATAATTTATTTTCACTTTGAATTTATGACTAAAACCACAAACGAGTCAAATAGGTTATTAAGGGACATTTTTAAAAACTTTGCTGCAATTATTGTTGTAAAGAAAGGTTGCTTGATTTTATTTGTACACGCTCTGAAAACGTAAGTAATGTCCAATGATACTAAAACAAAGGTAATGCAAAATGGAAACCGCAAGAGAAGCCACACTCTCTATTTTAGAGGATTTAGTAAATATCTGCAAAGAGGAAAACATACTATTCAAAACTGCTTCCGCTAAAATATCAAACCCGCATGTGAAGCGAACGATCAATAATTGTGCTGAAGAAAAGGAAATAGACGTACGTAACCTTGAAACCGAAATAAAACGGCTTGGCGGGACTTTAGATAGAAAAGGTCCTCAGACTTCTCAGAAAGTTATAGATGAATTTGGCTTATTTAACGATGATATGGCAATATTAGCAAAATGCGAAAGAATAGACGATATTGTATTAAACAAATATTTTAAAGCAATGAACGGAGATATACTTTGGGAAGTAGTCCCTTTTGTTGTAAAACAGTATTTTGCTTCGGTTAATCTTCATGACAGGATTATATATTTATCTAAGATTAATCTTCAAAACCAGGTAAACTTAAAGCAGCCATTAATATATAGGCAAGTATCAGCCGAACAATGAAGTTAAATTTTTATCGTCGAATTTGGTTTTACCAAATCTCCTGTAGGCAAGATCCGTAGCTTCCCTGCCCCGGGGGGTACGGTTTATAAACCCCTGCTGAATTAAAAACGGCTCATAAACTTCCTCAATGGTGCCGGGGTCCTCATTTACTGCAACCGCGAGAGTATTTAATCCTACAGGTCCTCCCTTATATTTTTCAATAATCGCAAGAATAATATCTTTATCCATTTCATCAAGGCCATACTCATCAACTTCCAATGCAGCCAAAGCTTTTTTAGAAACTTCAACGTCAATTACTTTTTTATTATCAAAGTCGGCAAAATCACGGGTTCTTCTTAACAGGCGGTTGGCAATTCTCGGAGTGCCCCTGGACCTCTTTGCAATTTCATAAGCGGCATTTTCATCAATGCTAATGCAAAGGATTTGGCTAGAACGCTTAACTATTTTTTTCAGAATTTCAGAATCATAATAATCCAATCTGAACTTTATACCGAATCTATCTCTTAAAGGAGAAGTCAACATGCCGGCTCTTGTAGTTGCGCCAATTAAAGTGTATTTAGGCAGGCGAATTTGTACTGACCTGGCATTCGGGCCGCTGTCAATCATAATATCAAGTTTATAATCTTCCATCGCCGAATAAAGATATTCCTCAACAACAGGGCTTAACCGGTGAATTTCATCTATAAACAGGACTGATTTCTCTTCCAATGTAGTTAATAAACCGGCAAGGTCGCCGGGTTTTTCAAGGACAGGACCGGAAGTAATTTTCAGTTTCACACCGATCTCATGGGCAATAATATGTGCAAGAGTAGTTTTTCCCAATCCCGGGGGACCTGTCAGCAATACATGATCAAGCGCTTCCCCGCGCTTTAAGGCAGCAGATACAAAAACATTCAAATTATCGGTAATTTTGGGCTGGCCGGAAAAATCCGATAATCTTAGAGGACGTAGGGACTGTTCATACTGTTTATCTTCCTCGTTTGTTTCCGGGCTTGTTGATGCGGATTTTCTCACTTATTTATATTGTTAATAATAATAAAAAAATTTGAAGATTAAATTAAATATAATAATCGGAACAAATATAATAACAAAAAGTAATTATTAACTTCCGACATTATCCCATTCAAATTATAAGCCAGGGTTTTTTGTAGGTCGGGCAGTCTTGCCCGACTACTGTTTTTCGCCTGAAATCGTACTAATAATTTGCCAAATACACATGAAGGGTCGAACAAACTAGCTTACCGGTTGGCAGGCTATTCTATATTTTTACAATGCCTATTTTTTTTTGTAAAAGCCCACACTTTTGTTTTAGTTTAAAGTCATTTCAGTTTTTTATGCTTCTATCTGCTTATTCTGAATTTTAAACCAATGGATTATTAATACCATAAACGCCATTGCGGTCAACATAAGGAGGGTTATACCGATTGAGTTCCAAACGTTAAGGCTTTTTTCCAGGATACTTATTAAACCGGGGTTCCAAGCGCTGCCGTATAAAATAGTTAGATGAACGATATAAATTAATAAAGTGTTTCTGCCGACAAGGACAAATAATCTTGGAATGGATTTTACTTTTAGCGCTATCATGGAAACTAAGGAATTAAGAATAAGTACAATTCCAAGCCTATAAAAGATAAGATTAGGACTTGTAGTCCAGAAATTTGAATGACCGTATAATAAAATTTCAAGTTCGGTGCCTAATAAAGCAAAAATAATTAATGCGCCTCCAAAACCTGCAAGCCAAAAGCTGAATTTTATTGATTTGAAACTTTCCGGATGTTTTGCAAGATAACTGCCAAGCACTCCGCCGGCAATTACGTAGCCAGTCCAGGGGAACAACGGAAAATTAGAACCGCTACCGATATAAAAATAATCTGCAATCCAAACAGGAAAGTAATTAAGCCAGTTTATAGCGCTAAACGGTTGATATAAACCAAAGAATAAAAGCGCTCCGCCGGAAAAAATCACATAATCGTTTATCTTAAATTTTTCACCTGCCAATAAAAGTACCATCAGAAAAAAAATGCCAAAGCCAATTAAATGCAGTACATCTACTGCAAAAAAATTTTTCCAAGCGTATGCAGTAATACCGGAAAAATTAATAATTAACGGTGCAGGATAGCGAAGTAAATATCCAAGGAATATTAATAAGAAAAATCTTTTAATTCCTTTTTTTACTCTAGGATTGGCAGCGAAAGGCTCGTTTACCAATCTAAACAAATATGTAAAGACAGTACCGGCAGTAAATAAAAAAATAGGCGCAGTCATTCCCCTCATAAAAAACCAGAAAGAAAATAAAGGTGAATTCATATTCCTGTAATCATTGGATAGAAGGACATCAATAGTATGCCCTTGAACCATCTGAATCACCGCAAATGCTCTCATCAAATCAATAAATATAATCCTATTCTTCTTCGAACTCTGAGTCATTATCTAATAATTTCCAGAACAAATTTTATTTAAAATTTAAAGTTAAATAATTCCTTTTAAGAATTAAAGTATAATAATATTGTTTTTAGTAAAATTATCAATTGAGTATAGACAACTTCACAATAGGAATGGTTTAATATCACATATATTACGGGGTCATACAATAAAAAAACCCCGATTTTATCGGGGCTTTATACATAGATGAGTTGATTTATCAGCTTAAGCTAATTGTTTTTGGCTTTATCTTATCATGTTTTGGAAGGTTGATGGTCAAAAGGCCGTTTTCATATTTGGCTGAAATCTTTGAAACATCGACACCTTCGGAAAGTTTAAAATTCCTATAATAATTTGCAAATAGACTTTCATTTAAAATATATTTTTTTTCTAAAGATTCATTATAATTGACCTTACCAAATATAGACAATAAATTTTCTTCCAATTTAAGATGAACGTTCTCCTTAAATACTCCGGGAAGGCTTGCAATTAGTACGAATTCTTCCCCTGTTTCATATATATCTACGGCAGGAGCAATGCTGGGTTCACATTTCACAGAATCTTCCCACGATTTTTGTTCTTCAAGAACTTCTGTTGTTGAAGTTTCTTTATAGTCGGACATAGTTATCCCTTTCATTTATTTTTATTTTTTGTTTATAGTATTAAACTTTGTAAAGAAAGTGCAGGCCGGGCAGATTGCCCTGCCTGCAAATCAGAACTGCTAATTATTTCTTGTCATCATCAACTACTTCATAAGAAGCATCCTGCACATTTTTATCGTCGCCTTTTCCTTTATCACCGCTGCCGGTTGCACCATCGCTCGGCGCACCATGCGGTTGTTCTTGCTGCTTCTGACCAGCGCCTGCCTGAGAATAAAGTTGTGAAGCAATTTCATTCCAAACTTTATTCAAAGATTCGGTTGCAGATTTCATTTGTTCCATATTATTTGATGAAATAGCATCTTCCAATTTCTTAATCTCGGCTTCAAGCTTAGACTTTGCATCAGCAGGAATTTTATCTTTCAATTCTTCAATCTGTTTCTTTGTCTGGAACACAAGAGAATCTGCCTGGTTTTTAACTTCAACAGCTTCTTTCTTTTTCTTATCATCTGCTGCATGTTCTTTTGCACTTTGCTTCATTTTTTCTACTTCATCAATAGATAAACCGCTGGAAGAAGTAATGCTAATTTTTTGTTCCTTACCAGTAGCCTTATCTTTTGCTGCTACATGAAGAATTCCATTTACGTCAATATCAAATGTTACTTCAATCTGGGGGACTCCGCGCGGCGCTGGTGGGATACCGTCAAGATGAAACCTGCCAAGAGTTCTATTATCGGCAGCCATTGGACGTTCACCCTGTAGGACATTAATTTCAACGGAAGGCTGGCTGTCAGAAGCAGTGGAGAACACTTCACTTTTTCGGGTGGGAATAGTTGTGTTTGCTTCGATCAATTTAGTCATTACGCCGCCAAGCGTCTCAATTCCAAGCGATAACGGAGTGACATCAAGCAGAAGAACATCCTTCACATCACCTGTTAAAACACCACCCTGAATAGCTGCGCCGATTGCAACAACTTCATCCGGGTTAACGCCTTTATGCGGCTCTCTTCCAAAAATTTTTTTAACAAGTTCCTGCACCATCGGTATTCTTGTTGAACCGCCCACAAGAATAACTTCACTAATTTCAGAAGCCGATACACCGGAATCTTTAATAGCCTGTTCGCACGGAAATTTGGTGCGTTGAACCAAATCATCAATAAGCTGTTCAAATTTTGACCTTGCCAAATTTACATTTAGATGTTTTGGCCCATCCTGTGTTGCAGTAATAAATGGAAGATTGACATCAGTTGTGGCTGAAGTTGAAAGTTCAATCTTCGCTTTTTCTGCAGCTTCCTTCAATCTTTGCAACGCCATAGGGTCTTTTCGTAAATCAATACCTTCCTGTCTCTTAAATTCATCAGCAAGAAAGTCTATTACCCTTTGATCAAAATCATCGCCGCCAAGATGAGTGTCGCCATTGGTAGATTTAACTTCAAAAACTCCGTCGCCAAGCTGCATAACAGAGACGTCAAATGTACCGCCGCCTAAATCATAAACAGCAACAATATGATCTTTGGTCTTTTTATCCAAACCGTAAGCAAGAGCTGCGGCTGTAGGCTCATTAATTATTCTTCTAACTTTTAAGCCAGCAATTTCTCCCGCATCCTTAGTTGCCTGCCTTTGAGAATCATTAAAGTAAGCCGGTACGGTAATTACAGCTTCGGTTACTTCCTGCCCAAGATACTCTTCGGCAGTTTTTTTCATCTTCTGTAAAATCATTGCGCTAATTTCAGGCGGGGAATAAACGCGATCGCCAATCTTAACGCGCGCTGAATTATTATCACCCGGAATTACTTCATACGGTATTTTAGTTTTTTCATCCTGAACTTCATTAATCAATCTTCCCATAAATCTTTTAATCGAAAAGACTGTATTTTTTGGATTTGTAATTGCTTGTCTTTTTGCAGGCTGACCAACTAATCTTTCACCTGTTTTTGTAAAAGCAACTACAGAAGGTGTTGTTCTGCCGCCTTCGGAATTAGGTATTACAACCGGATCGTTACCTTCCATAACTGCAACGCATGAATTTGTCGTACCTAAGTCGATTCCTATTATTTTTCCCATTCTAAATCACTCCTTATATGTATACTGCAGTCAGCAGATATATTTCTGCCGCATTTATTAGTTAATTTTAATTTCTTTTTCCTGTAAAGTGCTTATTGTTTTTCTTGCAACTGTTATTTTCACAATTCCATCTTCATAAGCTGCTTCAATTTTATCTGTGTTCAAACCCTCCGGAAGTCTGAAACTTCTTGAAAAAGGCTCAAAATTTCTTTCAGATTTAATTACCACAATGTTCTTATTGTTCTTGGAAAGGTCCTTTTTTTCACCTGAAAGTGTTAAAACATTATCATTTAATGAAATTTTAATATCTTCTTTTTTTACACCCGGAATTTCAACGTCAAGGTAAATATTTTCTTCATCAGAATAAAAATCCGTCCTTGGTTTTATGGAATAGTTTATGTCGAGGCCAATATTTGGGAACTCATCAAAGAAATTATGCATTTTTTTATTAAATGTATTAAAATCATTCCCAGGGCCAAACTTAATATATGTCATTTTGAACTCCTTACATAATAATTTATAATAAATAAAGCAATCAATATGCCAAAAAATAAATTTATATTAATTTATTATAATATAATGAGTTAGCAAAGATAAAGCAATATTATTGAATTGTTGTATTATGGCACATCCTCTGCCTTTTTGGCATGATTGATATTTATATTGACGATTAATCTGACAAATGTTGTAAAATTTAATTATTTTTAATAATTGAATTTTGAGGTTAATTTGTTCAGTCTGGAAAATTTTGACATAAAACTAAACACCGATATTATAGGTAGAAATTTTGTATATACGGAAGAAATTGAATCGACCAATTCTTTTTTGCTAAATAAGCTTAATAAGTTCAACACAGATGGTACTGTACTTCTTGCTGAAAAACAAAACAACGGACATGGAAGAAATAATAAAGTATGGTACAGTACGCGGGGTTATAATTTGACCTTTTCAGTACTTCTGACAAATAAGAAATATCTTATTAAAAGATTTAACATTTTAAATTTTGCCGCTTCACTGTCTGTTGCAAATGCAATTGAAAATCTTTACCAATTAAAAACGGAACTTAAATGGCCCAATGATGTTTTAGTTAACGGGAAAAAAATTTCGGGGATACTGATGGAATCCATTTCTCACGGAAGCAAAGTGGAAAGGTTAGTAATTGGAATCGGAATAAATGTAAACCAAATTCTTTTTCAAGGTAATTATAACATCCAGCCTACATCTTTAAAATTGGAATTAAACAATACGATTGACAGAGAAAGATTATTAGCAGAATATCTTAACAACTTTGAAGAAACATTAAATAAGTTTGAAACTTCGCCAAATGATATTCTAAAAGATTGGAAATCCAAGTGCGAATTAATCGGTGAGAAAATTTCCATTTCGGAGGGCGAAACGACCAGGTACGGAATTTTTGATGATATAGATGAAGAAGGCTTCCTGTTATTAAAGAACAATGATAAAATTGAAAAAATTTACTTCGGAGATGTAAACATTTAAATGTTATTAGCCTGCGATATCGGGAATACAAATATTAAAACGGGATTATTTTCTAATGATAAGCTTACGGAGAAGATGTTATTCAATAATTCAGAATCTTTCATCGCTTATTTAGATACAAGATCCGGACATAATTTTGCAATCTCTTCCGTAGTTCCCGAATTGGTTAAAAAAATAATTGACTCAACTACGGTTATTAAAAATTTTTCCCCTTTCATTATAACCAAAGAAGTAAAATTTAACTTAAAAATTTCTTATGACTCGCCTGGGACACTTGGAATAGACAGGCTGTGTTCTGCCGAAGGAGCATATTATCTTTATAAAAAAACCGAAGATTATAAATATTTTAACGATAAAACTTATATTGTCGCAATTGATTTAGGTACTGCAACAACTATAAACATTGTAAGCTACCCCGGTGAATTTAAGGGTGGGCTTATTTCTCCGGGTATTTCAATGATGTTTGAATCTTTAAATTGCAGAACAGCACAACTTCCTAATGTTTCTGAAAAATATTATAGTAATTATATAGGTAAAAATACCGGATCATCAATAGCAAGCGGTGTAATAAACTCAAGCATTGGACTAATTAAAAGTACAATTGATTATTTAAGATTTGAAATGAAGGCTAAAGAATTAAAAATTTTTATTACGGGCGGGAGCGCTGAAAAACTCCTGCCTTATGTTAATTTTAAATATAAATATGTCCCCGAACTTGTATTATTAGGCGTAAAAACAATTTACGATAAAAACAATCCGGAGAAATAGCGCGGGTAAAAGCCTAAGCCTTAATAAGGATATTATCAATCAGGCGTGTCTTTCCGAATTTACATGCAATCAGAATATAATATTTCTTACCTGCTGTTAAGTTTTTTGCTTTTTCAAACTTATCCATATCAACTATCTTGATATAATCTAATATGGAAGAATTAACAGAAAAAATTTCCTCTTTCATTTTATTTATAATTGCAGATATACCTAAGGTATTTTTTTTGATAAGGCTTTGAGCGCATTTCAGAGATTTGCTGAGAACAAGCGCATCTATTCTTTGCTGCGGAGATAAATAAATATTTCTGGAACTCTTTGCTAAACCATCCTTTTCGCGAATAATAGGGCAGACAAAAATTTTCAGGCCCATTTTAAGATCTTTCACCATCTGCTTAATTATAGCAGCTTGCTGAGCATCCTTCTGACCAAAAAAAGCATAGTCCGGCATGACGATATTAAACAAAATGGAAACAATGGTTGTTACGCCCTTAAAATGAGTCGGCCTGAATTTGCCCTCAAAATGCCTTGTAATTTTATCTACTTCAACAAAAGTCTGAAATCCCGGGGGATAAATTTCCTGAACAGACGGGATAAAGACATAATCAACGCCGGCATTTTTAAGGAGTTTTTTATCATGCATTATATCTCTTGGGTACTTTACTAAATCTTCGTTGGGGGCAAATTGAGCAGGATTGACAAAGATAGAAACGACAGTAATATCAGCTTTTTCTTTTGATTTTTTAATTAAAGAAAGATGTCCTTCGTGTAGGAATCCCATTGTGGGTACAAGCCCAATAGTTTTTCCCCCGGTTTTAATTTTAGCCGAAAGGCGCCGCAAATCGTTAGCGTTGTAAATAGATTTGATAATTCCCTCACGTAATTAAAGTTAAGACATTAAAAATATTATTCTTTAGATCTTTTCGCGAGGAAATTAAATCAATAAAACCCTGTTCAAGAAGAAACTCCGAGCGTTGAAAACCTGCCGGTAAATCTTTACCAATAGTTTGTTTAATAACACGAGGCCCGGCAAATCCGATAAGCGCCTGCGGTTCTGCAATATGAATATCTCCAAGCATTGCATAGCTTGCAGTTGTGCCGCCGGTAGTCGGGTCGGTAAAAACAGAGATATAGGGAATTTTAGCATCGGCAAGCCTGGCTAAACGTGAACTTGTTTTAGCCATTTGCATTAAAGAAAATGCTCCTTCCATCATTCTTGCACCGCCGCTGGCAGAAACAATAATTAATGGGATTTTATTTTTATAAGCCCTGTCAACTAAGCGGGCAATTTTTTCTCCGACTACAGAGCCCATACTTCCGCCAATAAATTTAAAATCCATACAACCGAATGCGACGTCCATCCCGTTTATTTTTCCTGTCCCGGTTTTAACAGCATCATAAAGGCCAAGTTTTTTAATTGTTTGCTGAATTCTATCGGTATATTTTTTAGTATCTTCAAAACCGAGCGGATCGGCGGAATGCATTTTCTTATCCATCTCTTTGAATGTTGCTTTATCAAGAAGAATATCGATATATTCCTGACTGCCTATTCTAAAATGGTAGCTACACTTCACACATGTCCACAAATTAGATTCAAGCTGCTTTTTATGAATTATCTCGCCGCAGATGGAGCATTTTTCCCATAGCCCGTCAGGCAAATCTTTCTTTTGCGAATCCGGGGAAATATTTTGTTTAGATCTTTTAAACCAAGCCATATCTATTCTTTCACAGTTTCAACATCGGCATAAATTATAATATTTTTATAAGTATTCTTCGGATCATTGGAAAGGACAGTAATCCTGCGAGTAAGTTTTCCCATTTTCCCGGAAGAATCAAACTGGACTAAAATTTCTCCTTCTTTTCCGGCAGGAATATCTTTATCTTTAATAATCGCAGCGGTACAGCCGCAGGAAGTAGTAATATCTCTGATTCTCAGCAAATCTGTTCCCTTATTTATTATTTTAAATGTGTACTTACCCACCTCGCCTTGTTTCATTTTTCCGAAATTATGTTCGGTTTCCGGCAGATAAATTAAAGGGCCAACCACCGAACCACCGATAGTATCATTGGGCATAGATGATAGTGTTGGGGCACCTGTTTGAACAGCCCTTGTAATAAATATTCTTACACTCGGATTATTAGGATCATTAGTTGTAAGGGATAGGTAATTATCTGTAGCATTTGACTTACCGATATTTGAATAGCTGACATCAAGTTTTGCAGAATCAGTCGGCGTAAGCGTAGTTCTGTCTAAACTTGCAGTTATACACTTACAAGAAGAACTTACTCCAAATAATTTTAATACCCCGCCGCCGCCGTTAAATATCATATATGTATGCTGAAAAGTTGAGTTTTCGGGAACCTTAGAATAATCATAATTAATTTGAGGTATGGTTACTTTAGGACCAATTGACTGCGCAAATGCAAATACAGAAAAGAAAACCAGAACAGATAGTATTTTTTTAAACATTTTTTCTTTCCTTTATAATAAAATTTTTAAGATAATTAGGTTCAAGATAGTCATAATTAGTAGTCAACAAATCAGCGCCGAATAAACTTCCCCACTTAGCTACAAAAACGGGTGAAGGTGCGGCTAATCCTGCCTTATCAGGAAGTAAATTCATTTTTTGTTCGTCTTCTTTTCCTTTGGTACCTGAAATTACATTACCGAATGAGATGTAATCTTTACTAAAATCCATAAATTCCGATAAGTTTATTATCTTCAATTTCTCTACAAATATATAATTATTAAACCTGTCTATCAAATTAGATTTAATTTGAAATTTTGCACAATAAATTTCTTCCAAATTCACTTTATTGGCAATTAAGAACGTTGTTCCTTCCGGAAGCACCGATGCTATTTGAAAAGCAAGCGCTTCAAAGGTAGGAACTGGAATAATCGGCAAAGACAGACCGAAAGCAATTCCTTTGGCAGCAGACATACCGATTCTTAATCCGGTAAAGGAACCGGGGCCGGCGGAAACAGCTATAGCACCTAAATCCCCGGTTTGAATACCGGCAGTTTTAACTACATATTCAATTGATTCAAACAGCTTTTCTGCATGAACATTTTTAAAATGAATAGTCGTTTCAAAAAACTTATCATAATTAAAATAGACGCATGCGCCGCATAAAATTCCGGATGTTTCTATAGATAAAATTGGTTTATCACTATTCATATTTTTTAAAAATAAAATTTCTTGAGAAATCACTCTCTATATTTATAGTTATTTCCAGCCTCTTGCGCGGTAATACACCGGGAAGTAAATTACCCCATTCAATAAGAATAATCGAATCATCATCACTAAGATAATCATTGAAGCCGATATCAAAAAGCTCGGCAGGATTATTTAGCCTGTAAAAATCAAAATGATAAATCCTAAATTTTCCTTTATACTCGTTAACTATTGCAAACGTAGGACTGCTGACATTATCAATGCCAATGTTTTTCAGCGCATGCTTTATAAAAAAAGTTTTTCCGGCGCCAAGGTTACCGTTAAGAATTATGACATCACCTGGTTTCAATTCACTTGAAAATTTTGATGCTAAAGCAATAGTTTCATCTTCCGAATAAATTTTGTGGCTGAATAAAAAGCTCATCTTTATTTAGGTTCCATAGTTATTACAGGTAAAATCATTTCTTCCATAGAGATTCCGCCATGCTGAAAAGTATCTTTGTAATAAGCTAAATATTTATGATAATCAGTCGGATACACGAAATAATAATCTTCTTTTGCAATAATATAATTTATAGTAACCCCTCGCTTTGGCAATTTATATTCTTCCGGATTCTTTATGTAGATTGCATGCTTATCATCAACCTTCAGATTCCTGCCAAACTTAAATCTTAAGTTAGATGATGCTTCACGGTCCCCAAGAACTTTAGCGCCTCTTAATGATCTGATGCTTCCGTGATCGGTTGTTATAATTATTTTTGCATTCTTGATTCCGGCAATTGCTTTGAAAGTAGATAAAAGAGATGAATGTGTAAACCAAGTATTAGTTAAAGACCTATACGCGGGTTCATCGGGTGCAATTTCTTTCAGAAGATCGGAATCGGATCTGCCATGTGCAATCATATCTAAAAAGTTTACAACAACTGCGGTCAAATGAGAGTCCCTGTAAGATAAAATATTTTGCTCAAAATAACGCCCGACATCGGGGTCGATAATTTTTATGTATTTTAATTCATTTCTTAATTTAATTTTTTTCCTGTCAAGAAAAGATTGAAGGAGTTCTTTTTCATATTTATTCATACTTTTTTCATCATCATCACCGGAACTCCAAAGCTGGGGATAGTGTTTTTCTATCTCGGATGGAAACAAAGCGCCAAATAATGCATTACGCGCATAAGGCGTAGCGGTAGGCAGAATAGCGTAATAATATTCTTTATCAATTTTGAAAAGATCAAGCAAATGCTTTTCCATAACCAGCCATTGATCTAAACGCAGGCAGTCAATCACGAACAGGAACACGGAAGATTTTGAATCAATAATATGGGGCAAAACATATTTAGGTAAAATTTCAGTTGTAAGAACGGGAGTATCTGCATCACCCAATGATGTTATCCAGTTGCGATAATTCTTCTCCACAAATTTTGAGAATTCCTTGTTCCCTTCCTTTTTTTGATCGCTAAGTGTCTGGCGCAAATCAATTTCCGGGTGAGAATCCAGCTCAATATCCCAATTAACAAGTTTTATATATATTTCAATCCATTCATCAAAATCCATTTCATTAAGAAAAGCGCGAGATATCTCATTGAAATCCAAAAGATAATCCTTAGCGGCGTATTGCCCGGAAATAATTTTACCCTCAAGAATCTTTTTACAAACTAATAATATCTGGCTGGGATTAACCGGCTTAGTTAAATAATCGGCAATTTTCCCGCCGATAGCTTCATTCATAAGACTTTCTTCTTCACTCTTGGTTACCATAACGACAGGCAGATTCGGGTTTATTTCTTTAATTTGCGCAAGAGTTTCGAGTCCGCCCATACCTGCCATCATTTCATCAAGAAAAAGCAGGTCGTAATCATTTGCTTTAACAGAGTTAATAGCATCTTCTCCGTTTGTAATGGTATCAACTTCGTAGCCCTTCTCGGATAAAAAGATAATATGTGAGCGAAGAAGTTCTATTTCGTCATCAACCCATAAAATTTTATTTCGTTTCATAATCCTCACTTATATTAAAAGGATAAAATTAATTAACCACCAATTGCAATATGCACATCTAACCCCGCTTGGTTGGAAGTAGTGGGTATAACACTTGATTGACCTTCGGGCTGTACAGTAGTTCTTGTATAAAAAACAGACAGAGTTACCTTGGAACTTATAGTATATTTCACTCTTGGTTCAATTGTAATTCTTGTTTGTCCATCCTGCGGCGTTCCGGCATCTGTAAAATTTGTCATATCAAAAAGGATAGTAGAATTCTGACTATAGGTATAAGAAAATGTAAACTCAATATCGTTCTTTAACGAAACACCAAAAAGCGGGATTTCAAATCCCGACTTAGCATAAGTCGCAGATACACCTATATCTTTAGTAGCAGATTGAGTTATATTTAAGGTAGATAATCCCAAAGCATAAGTAGAACTGGTAGCATATTTAATACTGCCGCTTAAGTTTCCACTCCAAATTTTTCCAAATGTCATATTCAGCCCAATAAGAGGCGCAAAAGCATAATTAATCTGTTGTTGTTGTGTAACCCTATTCCCGTTGGGGTCAAGGTACCAACCTTCAGTATAGCTCGAATTATATGAATGATCCAAAGAAACCTTTTCGGCTATCGATTTAAATGGCCAATATTTTTCAAGTCCGTCCCAGGTAATCGTCCAATTAGGTCTTGGAACATAATCAGCAACATTCTGCAAAAAACTTACCTGTGATAGCAATGGCATGGTTTCAAATCCATTAATAAAAGCCTGTGAAAGGCTTTGCTGAGGGTTCACGGCATTAGGGTTATAAAGTTTATTTACCTGACTTATGCCGCTTTTGAAAACGCTTAAAAGAGAGACCGGCGGCAATGTAAAGAATGACCTGCTTAAAGTTCCGGTAGCAGTAATAGGCCCTGCGCTAGTAAGGGAACCGGTTGCAGTTGTATAGGGAGTACTCTCATTTAATGACCAGCTTAATTTCCATGACAGGTCTATCTTTGCGCCTTCCCAAAGAGGGCGGGAAGTTTGAAGGTCAACATTGTTACTCTGTGAAAAAACATCCGTTACAGTCCCTAATCCTGCCACTCTATCGCCCACATCCGAGCTTAGCCCTAACATAAATAATCTTGAAGGTCCATCACTTTTGTTTAAAGTAAATCCCCAAAAATTACTAAAACCGGTTCCATCAGCAGCTAAAGCTGCTTTTGAAATAGTATTGCTGTTGCCGAAATTAATATTAATAGTTTCATAATCAAAAAATAATGTTTTGGCAATAGTTTTTAATAACAGAATTGCATTTTTGAGAGTAATTTTCTTAGCAAGTTTGCTTTGAGCTAATGAATCTAATTTTGCAGTCGTATCTGGAACAAAATTTTTATTTTTATCAGCCACTTTTTGTGTAATACTATTTATTCCGGTAGAATCCTTTTTAATCGTCTCCCGGCTAAAATTACGTTGACGTCCTTCATAATTATTACCTTGCTGATTTCCTTCCGTGGAATTACCGCCGGGAGGAATCTGTCCGGGTACATTATTACCCTGAGGATTGTTCCCACGATTATTATTTCCGGCAGCACCGTTTAATAACGATGAGTTCTCATCTCCACTAATAAATAATGGTTCCATCAAAGCTTTAAGAGATATTTTTAAACTGACCTGAGATTTATTTTGGAAGCCGGCGCTTTTTCCCGCATCTATAGTTTTGCCGGTAGAGGAATCTGTTGTAGTAGCACTAAAATTATGCGCCCATTGGTAACCAGCCATATAACTTGCTGTAATATTAAAATTCTTATCAATATCCCAAATTGAAGGAAGCCTGGGAGAAGTTCTCAAATTAAAATTTTGTTGAAATGAATAGTCCTTCCCGAAAATCGGCCCTGAAAAAATTTCCCGCCATATTTCTCTTTCAGGCAGAAGATTATTATCGGCATCAGTTTCAAGATAAGCTAAAGAAGAATTAAAGCTTGCACTATAATCCGTTGATATATTAATTAATCCTCCGTCCGTAAATTTCCAGGAAAAATTAAATCCCCTTGCCGTAGTAAAATCATGCGAGAAAATAGTGGAACCTTCAGTACTGGCAGTATCTGAACCGGGATCTCCATTATTGGTTGTACCACGGCTAGTGTTATATTCCCTATTTCTTCTAGCTGAAAAATTAAACGCAAAATTTTGAGGTGCATAATAAATTTTAAGATCACGGTAATCAGTCAAAAAACCAAGGATAGAACCAAAGAACGGAATTTTTGCAGGTATAAAGTAATTATCCTGGCTTAGATTTACCGAGTAATTCATACCTGCATTCCACATCCATGAAGTACTTGATAATACAGTTGGGTTCCTTGAAAATGTTTTGTTATAATTAAACGAAAAGGAAAGTGCATTAAAAGTATCCTTAATATACCATAAAGAAGTAGGTATTTTAATTGCAATGTTACCGAGCGACCAGGAATCCGAAGTGCTCATTGTCTGAGCGCTTGAAATAATCTGTGCCGCTGTTTGATGCTTGGTATTTTTAGAAGTATCAGAGTTTGCTTGAGAAACAACTTCGTCAATTGCAATATCGGTTCCTGGCAAATACAGGGGCATTAGTAAATTTTCCGTATGCGAATAACTTAGACTCAAACTGCTACCTGGCATATTAAAGGGAATAAGCTTTAATATATCAAGGTTAGCCCCCAAGCTCCAACTTCTAGTATCGTTCCTTGAACCAAACTGTTCTGAAAGGCTGTGAAACCATGCATCCTGGTGGCTCATATTAAAATTAAGGCTCAGTAAATCGGCAAACTTTATTGATGTAGCTAAAGTGTATGCATTGCCCGAATGGTTATCAGCGCCAATTACCCTTAATTCATTAACCCAGACTTCTCCTTTTAAAGTTCTGATTCCGGTTTTATTTCTAATTCCTACTGTTAAAAATTTAACAGAAGTTAATGAAGGGCTTCCTTTTATTCCATAAAAACGATCATTATAACCGTTTACCAGTACATAATACACAGTGGTATCGTTTCTTGAAGCAAGGGCTTCTTTTATTGCGGTAATCTCCTTAAAAGGAATAGTAACATCATTCCAGTCTTGCTGAACAGGCTGACGGTACTCATAAAAATTATTTGTATCGGTACCAAACCTAAGATACACTTCAGCGGTACTCATCCCGCCAATACCAGCTATGTTTGTACCCGGCGTTTGGTCTCCATGAAAAAATATTTTCATAGCAGTATAATTAAAAACATCAAGTGGGCGTGGAAGATAATCAACTGCTTCACGCTTAACACCGGGTTTAAGACCATTAACAATTAAGTCCATCGACTGCTCATTTTTGTAAACAGTTGCAGTAGTCACGGTACGGTCTAGTTCCCTGGCAAGGCCGGGAGGGCTGTAATAATTAGGATTATCTTCTAAATTGATAACAGATACGGCCATTACAGTATCATAAGGAATAACCTGCTGCCATGTGTTACCAACAAGGTTAAACTCCGCGAACCTTACATGCACTAATTTATTCACCCCTGTAGCAAAGACACGGATATATTCAACATCGGATAAAGAGGGTGCGCCTATTGAATCGATATATTTTTGTAATGGAATCCTGTATAAATGCCAGCCTTCATTTGTATTGCCACCACCGGCAATTAAATTTAAATTCTGCGCCACAACCGAATCCAGCGGGACCTGATAGCGGAAGTAGCTATTAACAAGATCCAGATTACCGTTATGATCTAAATCCTCGGTATCCGGAACTCTGCCAATATCCGTGTTGACTCCATTGCCTTCCGTACCATTTACATTAAAATAACTATATATATCATTTGGGTTAGGACTTGAAAGGTTAAAGTCATCATTATCCGGGTCAGCTTTGTTTTGTGAATAATAATTCATTCCCTTTGCAGAATCAATTTCCTGCGCATCAGTCATCCCGTCAATACCAACATCATATGCTGGATCAAGTACACCGTTATGATTTACATCTTCCGTGCGAAGAACTTTATCCCCAAAAGTATCTTCACTTATTCTTCCCAAATCGATATAAAGCTTTGCATCCTTGGGAGTAGTTTGATCGGTCTGCATCCAAAATTCAATATACTGCATATTCTGCGCCTGAAGATCATTAGCAGTACTGGAAAGGACTTTCATCATCCCTCCCCAGTTTTTTTTCAAATCCGGACTATTCGGATTCATGTTTTTCGGATTCATGTTATCAGTTCCGGGCGTATCCGGTAAAAAGCAAAAATCCATAACAGATTCCTGCTGATCCTGTTCGGCAGCCTGTTTTTTGTTACCCCAAATATCACTTATTTTAACATTGGAAGGAGTGACGGAAAACCACCAGCTCTTTGCCTTATAGCTCATGAGATTTTGATAATAATTCTGATTAGGATTATCTAGATACTGGGAAGTATTATATCCGCTACGTATAGCAAGAGAATCGGGTGCGCTTAAATCCTTCCAGCCGGAATATCCAACCCCTATAGGAATTAATTTTTTAGAGCCTTCAAAATCATCAATGTAAGCAACGCTCTGCCCACCATCATCAGTAATTGTGCTCTTTATTGTATTCGGATCGGGAGCCATATGTGCAAATTCACCGGCAAGTGAAAAAGACGACTCCTGTTTGGTTGAAATTACTTTATCCAGAGCATTCGTCAAAAAAGGAAGATCGGCGGCAGTGTTGAAATCTACTCCCATCATCGTATTACTTAACGGCTCCTCACCTATTCTAACTTTATCATTTAATGACTGTTCATTAAGATTTAAAATAGAAAAGCCGAGTTTAGTTTTATCCGAGATATTTACAATACCCCTTGCACCGAGCATAGTTTTAGATGCAAGAGTAAACAGATCATTCTGCTCAAAAGTAATACTTAAACCTGCACCAGGAATTAAAGCGTTACTATTTAGGATAGTTAACTGCCCAGTATTATAATCGATTGAATAGTCAGTACCTGCAATCAATAGTTTTCCATTAAGTGAAACCTTGACTGAATTTTCTACTACGTTAAAGCCGAGCTGATAAATGTTTGTAGCATCACCGGAGTATGTACCGGAAATAGCCCATTTATCATGAATCTGATCTTGCGATGCAAAAGTATATGACGTATCATATAACGATTGAAAAGCTACTGATGTATCTAACCCCTCCAGAACAACATTTTGGTTGCTGAATGGTTTGAGTCTTGGGAAAATAATTTCTCCTGCAGCCGGTAAAATTGTTATTTGTGGACGCCAGTCGAATACATTATCCGGATTAGGATTTCCGGCAGCATCGAAATTATCAAACCCGAAAGCATGTAATAATTGGACCTGAGCATTGCCTTCAGGGTATGTAGCAACGGGATTCTGTCCGGGTATTTCATATTTTATCTGTAAAGTAAATCCAGACTGTTGAATATTTGTAGCTTGCAAGGAATAAATATTCTTTAACATCAGTTTCCAAGCTTGTGTAAACTGAGGTTTAAGGTTAGGCGCTTTTACCAATTTCAGTACAATTCTTGTTGAGGTATCTGCGGATGCAGTATTGATGAACTCGCCATAATGGCGCAAACCACTTGAGTCACTATAAGCAACTGCAATCCCATCATTATCATTTACTGTAGTAAGAAAAGTAATATATCCGGTTTCATAATGCATTATATAATCCGTACCTTCAGTTAAAAGAACAAACCTGCCTGTAACGCTGCTTCCTGGCACAGGGTTAATATTAGCTGAACTTAAAGAACTATCTGAATACATTGGAGTATTTGCATCAAGAGGAGATAGATTTATCCAGGCATTAGCTATTCTTTCTTTAGCTAAATTATAAGTGACAGTACTTACAGTTTTCCAAACCTGTATTTGAATTATCTTGTGAGTATAATTAACTGTTGGAACAGCAAGTCCATAAAAGTTATAAAAAATGTTCGAAACTTCACTTGCATATAAAGTATCGACAAAGAAATTATTCAATGCATAATTGTAAGCACGAATTGCAAAAGTTGAAGACTGTGTACCGTTGTTAACCGCAATTGTTTTCATTTGTCCTTTTTGTTGGCTGGCAAGAGTAGTTAAAGCTAAAGGACCAAGCTTAAACTCTGCCTTGATACCGAAAAGGGCATCGCTTCCGCCTACAAGCGGAGATGCCTGCATAGCAACGTTGCCCGCTTCAATACTTTGGATAATTTCATCTTCGTACCCGGTATATTTAATATGCAACATATTTTGATATTCAAAAGTACGCTCGGTGTTCCAGTCTGCGCTTATACTTAATTTATCGCCTATGCTGCCATTCACGTTTATCTGAACCTGCTGCTGGAAGTTTGGTGTATTTTGAGTATTGCCCAATGCAGATGTGGTAACACCCTGAGTTGAGGTATTATCCCAAGCGGCGTGAATATCAACTGCACCGCCAATAGTGAGTTTAATAATAGGTTTACCAAAAATACTTAGCACTCCTGTGCTGGGAAGAGGTATTTCAAAACTTGTAATGTCTTTAATTAATTCCCCAAGTTCTTTTTTAGAACCTTTATACGCATACAGGCTGTTAAAAGTATCATCCCAAATATTTATCTCATTAAGAGCAACCTGAAGGTTTATATAGTCTTCAAGAGGCATTCGAAGCAGGATTTTCCTATCTTCCAATCCCACTACGTCTTTTATTTCTACATATTCCCCGGTGGAATCAATTGCAACAACCCTTTTTGCAACCGTCTCGGAAGGTACGGCATAAAAGCCGGAATTATCCTGTAGTTTTAATTGAACATTGGGTGCGTCTACCCTACTATATTTAAAATATTTTAATCTTGCCGTAGAATCGATTGCCATAGAGTCTATTTTTATAGTATCTTTTCCTACGGCTGAAGTATCTTTAAACCGGGTTGTATCTTTTCGGAGTGCAGAGTTTATTCGCGAAATATTCTTTTTATTCTTTGTGGAATCCGAAATGAATTTTAATTTAGCATTTGGCTGAACAACCTGAAGATTCATAATTTTTTTTATCATTAATGAATCTTTAATGCTGCTAGTGTCCTGTAGTAAATTTGTATTTACCTCTATGACACTAGCTTTATTAGCTGAATCTGCCGGAATATCAATCGGGATAGTTAATTGATTAACCCCTTCAACACTACTTTGAGCAACATTATTCTGAATATCATCTGATTTTTTTTGTTCGAAAAGTTTTTGTTGTTCTAATAAATTTTGGTGTTCCGACATCTTGTAAAAAACGTCCACCCAAATAGCCTGATTAACCTGTGATTGATAAGGAAAAAGGAAGCCTAAATTTATTGACGCATAGAATAAAATTATCGCGATTAGAAAAAAGCGTGCAATCTCAGGAAGCACTTTTATTGTTTTCTGATTAATAAGGATACCTTATTGCGAATTTTATAAATATAAACTATTGTAAAAAGCTGCCTATATATTTCCTCCTTAATTTTTATAAAAAAATCAGCTAATTATTCGTGTTTTGCAAAATAAATCGAACCATAACCACAATTTTCAGCAATGCCAAGGTTACGGCTATTTAAATATAAAATTTTGGGTGACATGAGCTTATTTTATGTTTTAAAAAATATAATACCTTAAAGCCATAGTCAAATTTATAACTAAAGATTAAATTAAATAAGGTAAAATTTTATTCACTTAAAAAACGGTATAATAACAAAAAATTATACTTTTAAGGGAATATAATAATTTACAGGTTAAATTTACTTAACTTTTGCTTAATTTCTTAAAATATTGTGAAAAGTTTTGACCCGGGATAATCTTATCTAAATATAACCCGCAATAGCAATTAAATACTATTTTATCTTTCACCCATTGTTAAATACGGACGTTTTGTTTCGCCCATATATATTTGCCTTGGGCGATTAATCTTAGAACCCGAAGTATTTCTCATTTCTTTCCAATGAGCAATCCATCCCGGCAAGCGCCCCAAGGCAAACATAACAGTAAACATGTTAGTTGGAATACCTATAGC
Source organism: uncultured Ignavibacteriaceae bacterium (assembly GCA_964618785.1). GTDB lineage: Bacteria > Bacteroidota > Ignavibacteria > Ignavibacteriales > Ignavibacteriaceae > FEN-1297. The sequence goes on from CAZUCY010000011.1 coordinate 30,440, forward strand.
CTTGTAAATTATTCCGCTGTAGAAATCCACGTTAGGGTATAATTTTCGTTCTATAAAGAAAGGGTCTTTCAGAGCAATTTCTTCAAGGTTTTTCGCAATATCAAGTAAAGGATCCTTAATACCAAGCTGATTAAGAACCCTGTCTGCGGCAGTCTCTAAAATTTTAGCTCTGGGGTCAAAATTTTTATACACCCTATGCCCGAATCCCATAAGTTTAAATTTTGAATCTTTATTCTTTGCCATTTCAATATACTTTTTATAATTGCCTCCGTCTGCTTGAATCTTTTCAAGCATCATAATAACTTCCTGGTTAGCCCCGCCATGCAGAGGTCCCCATAAAGCGTTTATTCCGGCAGAAATTGAAGCGAACAGATTTGCTTCACTGCTCCCAACCATCCTTACAGTGGAAGTACTGCAATTTTGTTCATGGTCGGCGTGAAGAATTAAAAGTTTATCCAGGGCATCCTCAAAAACCTTTGGAATTTCAAGTTCCTCCGACGGCACAGCGAACATCATGTGAAGAATATCTGCACTATAGCTTAAATTATTTTTCGGGTATATATATGGTTGACCGATTGATTTCTTAAATGCGAACGCAGCAATAGTTTTAAGCTTTGCAAGCATTCGCACAATATTTAATTCAATATCCGCATTATAATCCGCTTCGGGATAAAATGCAGATAATGAACTAACCATAGAAGATAAAATACCCATTGGGTGAGCAGTCGGCGGGAAACCTTCGTAAAATTTTTTCATACCCTCATGGATCATACTGTGATGAGTTAAACCGAATTGAAATTTTTCAAGTTCGGCTTTATTTGGCAACTGTCCGTAAATTAATAAATAGCAAACCTCAATGAAATTAGATTTTTCTGCCAGCTCTTCTATAGGGTAGCCTCTGTATTGAAGGATTCCTTTTTCGCCATCAATAAAAGTTACAGCGCTATTGCATGCCCCTGTATTACCGTAGCCGTTATCCAATGTGATGGCGCCGGTCTTATTTCTTAATTGAGTAATATCAATTCCCACTTCACCTTCAGTACCGATAACAATAGGGAAATCATATTCCTTATCCTGAAGCAGTAGTTTTGCAGTGTCTACAAGTGTCAAATTATCATTCATTTTGAACCCCGCTATTTAATTTTATTTATTTATTGTTTAATGTATTTATCATTAATAAATTATGTTGTGCAGCTATTAAAATTTTTTTTAATAACCCCAAGTTATTGTGTTATAATATTTTCATTTCTTCGGGATTTGTTTAATTATTTTATCTGTACTGCAATTTAAATAAGTACTCTTATTCGAAATAAATGGATTTATAACAGCAACTTTTGTCTAAGCCATCACTTTGTGATAAATCGTGGTCATTTAATTATAAAATATTTACATAACATGAGTTAATAAGTTTAAATAATACTAAATTGAATAATAGCCTAATGATCTTCTTTCAAATAAAAATCGGTTTATTAATTTAGTATATATTTTTCTTTTGTAGAAATTAACTACATATTACATCACTGTCAATTGAAATATTGATTTAGATTACATTATTTACAGGGAATTAATCGAATTGCTGATTAAATTGTTAATTATTGTTGTTAAAACGGATAGATTATTAGAAATGTCTCAAATTAGGATACGCTTGCTATTGTTAATTATTTAATCAGTTAAGTCTTTTAATTTCTTAATTAAGATAATTTATTAATAATAAGTTCTGCTGCAACTTTTCCGCTTTTGACGGCGCTTTCTATAGTAGAAGGCAGACCTGTATCCACCCAATCCCCTGCGAGGAAAAAATTATTTAAATTTGTAGTTTGCTTCGGCCGGCTGTTTAATATAGAATTAGTGGGCACAAATGTAGCCCGTCTTTCCTTTATTATTTTGTAAGAGATAATTTGATCCTTTCCAACTTTAATATATTTATTCAATTCAACTGCAGACATTTCAAAAATTTCTTCTTTGGATTTATCAATTAATCCGTCAGCATCGCTTATTACCAACGTTAAATGATCATGATGATTGAATATCCAATGAACCGGGGAGTTAATTAATCCGTAAAAACCTCCGGTAAGCTTATTATTTTTCAGCCATATATGGATTGAGAGAATTGAAGAATAACTTAGTTCAAGTTGAGTTTCCGTTTCCATTACCGGTAATATTTTTTTCAAAGCGTATAACGGCACGGCAGAAATAACAAAATCGAAATCAGTTATTTTTCTTTTGGTAGTACAAATTTCAGCAATCCTGCCATCCGAAGTTATTAATTCAGTTACCCGTTCAAGAAAATATATCCTCCCATTACGTTTTTCAATAAACATTGAAGCGTTTTCACAATATGTATTGCTCAAGCCGAGTTTAGGAAGGATAATTGTTGCGGCTTTAGTCCCTCTTAAAAAAATCTCTTTTAAAACAATTAAAAAAGTTATCGCTGAAGCTTTCTTAATATTTGTATTAAGAGCGCCGGCAACAATAATTTCCCAAAATGCTTTTCTTAAATATTCATTTTGATTTTCTTTAATGAGCCAATCATAAACGGAGAAATCCTTAATGCTTTTTTTAGAAATAAAAGGAAGCTTCAGGAAAAATTTCAGAAGCAATATTCTATCTCTAAATGCAATTGCTTTATAATTTAATAACGCAGATAACAGATTAAACGGGTAGAGAAGCAAAGAAGCCTGCAATGGAACAAGGATGAAATTTTCTTTTATAAAATTTACATTTATTCTGTTTTGGCGGATTAAATTTTCTTCAGCGCCTATAAGTTTAAAGAGCTTTAACGTTTCTTTATAACAGCCCATAATAATATGCTGCCCGTTGTCAATAACAGAGCCAGTTTCATTGTCTTTTAATGAATAAGCTCTTCCGCCTGCTTTAGGAGATGCCTCTAAGATTTCTACATGAAAACCATTTTGGGTGAGATATGCTGCGGATGTAAGCCCTGCAAGTCCGCATCCGATAACGATGCACCTTTTCATCAATAAACTAAGCTGTATTTAGCCCAAACACCAATTGAGATACCGGCTTTTTCAAGTTTATTAACTTTTATATTTCTATTATAAATATCATAATCGGCATTGATAATTTTCTCAAGGATTTTATGATAGATATGCTGCATTGCTCTTGCCGCAAACATTGAGTATTTATCCTCAATATTCAAATCCTTTGTAGCGCTGATAAAATAATTTTCAGCGCGTTCCACCTGATAGCGCATCAGTTCTTTGAAATTCTGATTATAAGTATTACTAATTATATCTTTTTCGGAATAATTAAACCGGGCAAGTTCCTGCTGGGGTAAATAGATCCTGCCGCTTTGTGAATCTTTTTTTATATCGCGTAAGATATTCGTCAACTGGAGAGCAATGCCTAAATTAACAGCGAAATCTTTTGTCGATTTGTGCTTGTAACCGAATATTTCGATGCACATTAAACCAACCGTAGATGCGACCCTGTAACAATATAGTTTCAAATCTTCAAAAGTTAAGTATCTTTTCTTTTGAAGGTCCATCTCCATTCCTCTTAACAATTCAAAAAAAGGGTCAAGCGGCATATTGAACTGTGAGATAGTCTTACCAAGTTTGTTAAGCAAAGGGTATTCGGAATGCCCGTTTAAAGCCTTCTGCAGTTCCTTAGTCCACTTGAAAAGTTTTTCATATTTTATATCATCGGGAAGATTTTCCTGATCTACAATATCATCGGTTTGCCTGCAGAAAGCATATACAATATTCATAGCATCGCGCTTTGCGTTGGGAAGCAGATTGAAAGCATAATAGAAGCTGCTCCTACTTGTTTTGGCAATATCTTTTGCTGTTTCAGCCATCATTAGAAAAAAGATTTCAAAAGTAAAATTAAAAAATCCTTTTTATTCAATACCGGACGATTCTGAAAAACATTGTAATTACCGGCTTCTATCTTCCTCAAAATTTCTTGTCCTCCGAAAACAGTCCATTTTATTTCATATTTCAGCCGGCCGGTCAAAAACTCAGTCAGTCTCTGTCCTTCACTAAATAACCGACGTGTTCTATCTATATTATGCTTTAAAAGCGCCTTTAAATTAAGATTATTTTCATTTAACTCAAATAGTTTTTCAGTGACATTAAATCTTTCCAGTTCATCCTGCGGGAAGTAAATTCTCCCCTTTTTGAAGTCGATTGCAGCATCCTGCCAAAAATTGGTCAACTGAAGCGCAGTACATATTTTATCGGAACAGGCAAATGCATCAGATTCTCTAATATTACTCAGCTCAAGCATCAATCTTCCGACGGGATTGGCGGAAATGTTACAATAAGCAAGCAGATCGGGAAAATCACTAAATTTATTTTTAGTTATATCCTGCCTGAATGCTTTAAGCAGATTATAAAAATGTTCTGCAGAAAGATTTTTATTTTCTATTGTATTGAACAATGCTAATTCAAACGGATTTGAATAATTCCCGTTAATCAAATCCGTAAACCTCTCCTCAAACTCATTAAGCATATTTACCCTGTCTTCCCGAGTGCGGGCGCCTTCGTCGGCAATATCATCCGCCGTACGCGCAAACCAGTATATAATAGCTACATCTTTTCTTATTCTTTTAGGAATGAGAAAGGATATTACCGGAAAGTTTTCGTAATGATTTTTTGTGAATTCCATGGCTTCAGTATATGCAGATTCTATGTCCATTATTTTGTTCAATAAAGATAAAATAGTTAATTTTGTAATATTAAAATAATTCTTTATAACGATATTTTTATAAAATTGACAGAAATATATAATAAATTGTTAAACGGTAGATTCTTCTCCCTAATCTCAGATTTCTTCTATTAGTGATGCTCCCCATTTTTTTCATCCTTTTTTATCTGATTCATTATTAAAAATTTTTTACTAAAAGAAATAAACATATTATGAGTAATTTAAAAGAAATAAACAGAAGGCGCACATTTGCCATTATATCACATCCCGACGCCGGTAAAACAACCTTAACTGAAAAATTTCTTCTTTACGGCGGCGCTGTTCAGCTTGCGGGGTCCGTAACTGCGAGAAAGAACCAGAGATCATCAACATCCGATTGGATGGAACTTGAAAGGAAAAGAGGGATATCAATAAGTTCAACATTACTTCAGTTCGATTATAAAGGCTTTAAAATAAACCTCCTTGATACTCCCGGGCATGAAGATTTCTCCGAAGATACTTACCGTGTTTTAACTGCCGTTGATGCTGTTGTGATGGTTATTGATGCGGCAAAAGGAATTGAAGCGCAGACTAAAAAGCTTTTTGAAGTTTGCAGTAAAAGAGCAATCCCCATTTTTACATTCATAAATAAGCTTGACCGCCCTACGCTGGAACCTCTCGCAATTATAGATGAGATTGAACACGTGCTGGGATTAGGCGCATTTCCGATGAACTATCCCCTCGGGACAGGAATAGATTTCAAAGGCGTATATGACCGTATTTCAAAAGAAATTCATTTGTTTGAAAAAACCACAGGCGGACAGTTCATAGCCCCGGTATCCATCCATGATTTATCCGATCCCATCGTAAAAGAGAAATTGAGCGAAAATAATTATAACAAGCTCCTAGAAGAAATTGAAATGCTTGATACTGCCGGAGAACAATTTAATTCCAATGAAGTTTTAGAAGGAGGGTTAACGCCGGTATTCTTCGGCAGTGCAATGAATAACTTCGGCATACAGCTTTTGCTTGACGGCTTTTTAAGTTATGCAGTTCCTCCTGCGCCAAGGAATAGTGTAAAAGGAATTATCAGACCCGAAGATGACGTTTTTTCAGGCTTCATTTTCAAAATTCAGGCAAACATGGATCCCAAACACCGCGACCGTATCGCATTCTTAAGGGTTTGTTCGGGTACATTTACGCGCGACATGCAAGCTATTCATGTGAACAGCGGTAAGAAAATAAGACTTTCAAACTCACAAAAATTATTCGGACAGGAAAGAGAAACTGTAGATGAAGCATTTCCGGGTGATATTATCGGGTTCGTCGGCAATTCTAATTTTGGAATCGGTGATACAATCACGGAAGACCCGTCAATCGTATATAAAGAAATTCCAAAATTTGCTCCCGAAAATTTTGTATTTATGCATAATCCAAATCCATCAAATTATAAAAAATTCAGGGACGGATTAGGACAGCTATTACAGGAAGGTGTAATACAGGCTTACTATTTAAAAAATTCAGGTCATAAAGTGCCTCTGCTTGGCGCAGTAGGACCATTACAATTTGAAGTTGTCCAGTACAGGCTCGAAAATGAGTACGGTGCAGAATCAAGGTTGGAACAGACAAATTGGAAAGCGCTCAGATGGATTTCGCCGGAAGTGAATTCAGACAGTATAGATAATATAGTTTTGCCTGCCGGTGCAGCTATCGCAATTGATTCCTCTGAAGAATCCGTTATTCTCTTTACCAGCGAATGGTCTTTAAATTACTTCAAAGAAAAATTTCCCAAAATTGAGCTTTCGGATATTCCGTTTGTATCCGAATTGGCGGCAAAATAGAATTTGCTCTAAATGCCGTTCAGATTTTTTCGAGATTTTATGAATTTTTATTTTTACCCACTAATATGTCAATGTTATGTTAAAAGTCAATTCATAGGCAATGAATCTTAAACCTTCAAATTATTAAATCTTAATTGGAAAGATATAAATTCTAATTGAATTGGTTAATCCAAAGACGTGCTAAGTTTCTACAGGCGCAGATCTGACAGCGCTACTTATATCATAGAATTTAATGGTTGAATTTATCATTAATTCCACCCGACAAATAATATATATGAGGTCAAGAGTGAGCCTATTTATAAATTCAGAATTACTCTTGAGAAAAGATTTGAGCATAATGCGTCTTAACATTTTATTTGCAAGTTGAAAAAATAGCGATTTCAGTTCATAATGGTTATTTTTATGACGGATAAGGTTTTTACTATGAACATTGGGAGATTAGCCCAGTTCGGTATGATGAAATTGCTCTTTCAAGAAAGGAGAAACAGATGAAAAACATTATACGGTTTCTATTGGTGTTGTTTTGCCAATTCATAAGCACGAATTCATTGTATGCCCAAAGTGATAGTGCAGCAAAAACTTCCCCGCTACGGGTGTGTGTTGCGGGGTTGGTTCATGGTCACGTGGCTGGCTTCATGGATGCCGTATTGCACCGGAATGATATAAAGGTAGTTGGCATCTCAGAGGCTGACACTGCAGTGGCGGGCGAATACCGGAGACGTTATCATATTGAAGAAGGCGTGATATTTGGATCATTAGAGAAGATGCTGGAAAAGCAGAGACCGGAGGCGGTGGTTGTCTTCACCACTACGTTTGATCACCGGTCCGTGGTGGAACTATGCAGCAGGCAAGGAGTGCATGTAGTGATGATGGAGAAGCCGCTGGCAGTGAGTCTTAAAGACGCACAGGCTATCGCAAAGTCGGCAAAGGAGAATAAAGTTAACGTACTTGTGAACTATGAAACAACGTGGTACCGGAATACAAAGGACATTTACCGAATTATACATCAGAACGGAATAGGAGAAATCCGGAAGATGATTGCCCATGACGGGCACCGGGGGCCAAAAGAAATCGGCGTTGGCTCCGAATTTCTTTCCTGGCTTACCGATCCTGTACTCGATGGTGGAGGGGCATTGATGGATTTCGGGTGCTATGGGGCGAACCTGTTCACATATCTGATGGACAACCAAATGCCCCTTACAGTCACGGCAATAACGCAACATCTTAAGCCGAAGGTCTATCCTCGTGTAGATGATGAAGCTACTATAATTCTCACATACGCCCATGCACAGGGGATCATCCAGGCTTCATGGAACTGGCCAGCGGGAAGGAAGGATCTTGAAATCTACGGTGCGACCGCATCTGTCAGTTCTGTCGGGAGAGATATCGTGCGCTTCCGGTTTGGAGACGAACCTGAAAAAGAGATGCCCTCGGCGCCATTGGATTCCCCTGATGATGATCCTCTATCTTACCTTATTTCGGTTGTCCATGGTCAGTTGTGTTCTTCAGGATTATCATCAATTGAGAACAATCTGATTGTGAGCGAAATTCTGGAAGCGGCGCACCGGTCGGCGGCAACAGGCAGGACAATTCGGCTCCCACTGAACGCGGGCGACCGCTGAGAATAATGAGTCAATAATTGATTTCTTTTAGTCGATGCCTATGGGATTCTATGGGAGAGTAAAAACCCTTTGGAATGAGTTTTGCCGAATGTACAGTATGAAATCATAGAGATGGTTTATTAAATGGTGCCCGAAAGGGGACTCGAACCCCTATGAGATTGCTCTCACTAGACCCTGAACCTAGCGTGTCTACCAATTCCACCATCCGGGCAAAAATTTTATTTTTGAACAAAACCCCTGAACTTACAAACGCTTGAAAACCTTTTCTAATGCACTAAATATTTCCTCCAGAAGAGAAAAAATTGAGTGTAAATTTACGACTAAATAAAAAGATATTCTACAAACATTTTACATTTTTATTTAAACAAAGTCATATAAGAATTAAAATATTATTAAATAACCCCGGCTTTAGGCATTGCCATTCCTTTGGAACAACCCAACGAATAGTAAAAGGATAAATAATTTTGGCTTTAGCCACAAAACTCCGCTGCTTTTGGCTGAAGCCAAATATGTTTTCTAATTTTATATTGAGGCTTACTAAAAAGTAATTTTTAAATGCCCCGGAAGAATTAATATTTTAATTTTAGTCAATATTGAGTTCTGATAAGGGCCAACTAGACAACGTGCCTGTCGGTAGTCAAGGTCGACCTACATTTTAGCAAGCTTCCGATTTTAAGTACAGTTTGCTAAACTTGGGTTATCTAATCACTTTATTACCATCCGGAGTCTCCGCCTTTATCTTCTTTCTTTATTTTACTGCTACCGCTTTTTGCATGTATCTCGCATTTGGGCGGCGGATTATTTGAGTTTATTATATCCATAACAACGGAAGGACAGTTACTTGTAGCCATTTTGGTATCGCCTAAATCCATAGTGGTTTTGCAGAATGGAACAGTATCTATACCGGGAGCCAGTGTAAAATATTTTACAGGAAGATTTAACCGCTTATAAGCACCTTCCATGAACATAGCCCATATAGGCATAGCAGCGCGTGCACCCTGACCATAAGCGCTTGTAAACTTAATCCTGTGGTCGTCAAATCCTACCCAAACTCCGGCAACTAATATAGGTGTATATCCTATAAACCAGGCATCGGAAAAAGCCTGCGTTGTACCGGTTTTACCTGCGCACGGATATTGAAAATACTTTCTTGCACCCGCACCTGTTCCATAATTGACTACATCCTGCAGCATATTAGTAATTATGGAAGCGGTCTGGGGTGAAATTGCCTGTTGATATTCCGGTACAAATTTATCAACTAATATCCCGTTCCTATCCTCAATCCTTAAAATTGCAACAGGGTCAACATGCACGCCATTATCTGCAAACGTACCATAAGCCGACGTCAATTCAAGCGGTGATACTTCAGAAGTACCAAGCGCAATTGAAGGATAAGCTTCCAGCGGCGATTGAATTCCCATCCTGTGTGCATATTTAGCAACCTGCCATGGAGGCGCCATATTACTTATTGTCAGTCTGCCCGCAATAACGTTAATTGAATGAGCAAGGGCTTGTCTAAGAGTCATATAACCGCCGTAGTCATTCTCAAAATTATCAGGCGACCATCCGTTATAATTAAACTTTTGATTAAGAAGCGTATATGCAGGATAGTACCCGTTATCAATAGCAACAGTATAAGAAAAAGGTTTAAATCCTGAGCCGGGCTGCCTCCTAATACCGGTCGCATGGTTTAATCCCCTTCCGAAATCCTGATTCTCACCGCCAACCATCACTCTTATCTGACCGTTAGTCGGATCAATAGCTACAAAGCCGACCTGAATTGTTGTAGCAGCTTGCTCTACGGAATCTAAAAAAGTCAGGTTGTACTTTAACTGATTATAAATTTGTGCTTTTTCTGCGATAGTTTTTGCCAAAATATACCGGCGGCTATCCTTTATAGCGCGGTCAATAAGAGCCGGCACTAGGTCCTGGTGTTTTTTCCAATTCCAGAATTTGCTGAATAAAGCCTGGTATTCTTTCAAATGGTCTGCGGCGGCTTTATTTGCGATTTGCTGCATTCTTAAATCAAGGGAAGTATAGATGTTTAAACCGTCACGGTAAAGATCATAACCGTATTTTTCAGACATAGCAACCATTTGCTGGCGTATGTATTCAATAAAATAAGGAGCATCGGATCTGTTCCCGATATTTCTATCCGCACCAAGATCAATCGGATCGTCTTTTAATCTGTCGTAATCTGTTTCGGAAAGCATATTATTTTCAACCAGATTGTACATTACCTGATTTCTTCTCCGGATAGCATGATCATAATGATGCACGGGATCATAATACTCAGGCGATTTAAGCAGAGCGACAAAGAGCGCACACTCCGGCAGTGTTAAATCCTTACCCTTTTTATTAAAATAAACCCGCGCAGCGGATTCAACGCCGTAAGCGCTTCTTCCAAAATACGATACATTAAGATATAACTGTAAGATTTCTTTTTTAGTAAAAGTTCTTTCAATCTGAACAGCGGTAATCCATTCTCTTACTTTTCTAATTACGGTTTGGAAAGAATTTTCATCGTGCACTTTCAAATGATAAAGATTGTTGGCAAGCTGCTGGGTAATTGTACTTGCGCCTTCATGCTTGAATAGGAAAAGATTTTTTATCATTGCTTTGATAATTCGGACTACATCAACGCCCCAGTGCGAATAAAACTTTCTATCTTCCGTAGAGATTAATGCAGAGGACATATAAGAAGGAAGGCTGTCGATATTAGTATCAATTCTATTCTGAATTGATATTGTCCCTATAAGCTCGCCATTTATTCCGAATACTTTACTTGCTAACTGGGGCCTGGGATTTTCAAGTTGTTCCAGCGATGGGAGACCGCTGATGATATAAATAATAGAAGCAATAAATATGACAAACGCTATTCCGCCTATTATATATAATTTTTTCCTGTTTTCCTTACCGGAAAATTTCTTTTTGTTTTTATCATATGCATCACGGAAATACTTATCAAAGTTAAAAGTTGAATTTTTACTCTTCGCCATTTTAATTCCAATCTACTATTTCAAATTTACCATCGCTTAAAATACCGTAACAGGGCGCATCTAACCATGAACCAAGATTGACATAAATGCCGTTTTTATATTTAAGATAGCATCGCTTATGGAGATGCCCGAATAAAACATAGTCGAATCCTTCATCAATCTTAGTTTTGGCGGCATTAAACAAACCGTCTTCTTCACCGTAATCTTTTTTTGTTGTATAATCCCTGCTTGTTTTACTGGTAGCGCTTGCAAGCTTTACACCAAGATCAGGATGCAGCATTGAATATATTTTCTGTAGAAATTTATTTCTTAAAATTTTCTTTAATATATTATAACCAAGATCATTTTTAACCATTCCGTCACCGTGCCCGATAAAAAATCTCTTATTGTTTAAATAGACATCTATAGGCTCTTCGTGCATAATAGCGCCGATTTCATCACGAAAGAAATTGAGGTGCATAAAATCATGGTTGCCTATAAAATAGTGTATCTTAATTCCGTTCTCGGTTAAATCCTGGAGCGCTGTAAGCGTTCTAAAAAATCCTTTTTGATAAACTCTTTTATACTCAAACCAGTAGTCGAACAAATCACCCACAATAAAAAGTTCGCTGCAATTATTACGCGCATAATTGAGGAATTTAACAAGTAACCTTTCTTTACTTTTTTCCACAGAACCGGAAAAAAGCCCGAGATGAATATCGGATATAAAAAGATATATATTGTTCACAAGTGCCTGAATTTTTAACGCTTATTTTTTGAATTATAATTAATATTTAATTTGACACAAAATATAAGCATAAATCTTTATTCACTGCCATTTTTTAGATATTGAATTTTTGCAGGCAGCCAATTATCCGGATCGAGTGTGATTTCTAAAGGCTCTTTACTTAATTCAAGGCTCAAAATATTTTGACGTTTATTTATTCTGAAAGTTTTGTTCACCGTTGTTTGGTCGTTAAATAATATTTTTACATCAAGCAGGAAATTATAAATATGATACTCTGATTGGGTCTGATTGACATTCAAAGTTACGTTATAGATATTATTTGATTTACTCGGCTTCCATGAATAATCCAGCTTAATGACTCCGCTGCCTATAAAAACCCATTGATCGAAAAAACCGCTTAGATTCTTACCGGTCACTTTTTCGCATACATTTTCAAAATCTTTAGTAGAAGCGCTTTTAAATTTAAAACTTTCATAATAATTCCTTAAAATTTCAAAAAACACAGAGTCACCGGTTTCATGCCTAAGAAGGTGCAGTATCCATGCACCTTTTTCATAAACAGTATGAGAGAATAAATCTTTGGGGTTATAGACAGTACCATCAAAAACATCTAACTTGCCCAACATGCTTGAACGAAGCGCTCCGGAGCCGCCGATATGCTCGGCATATAAAGCTTCGCAATAAGTAGCAAATCCTTCATTCAGCCAAATATCTTTCCATGAAGCCGGGCCTACAGCGTCCCCAAACCAATGATGCGCAAGTTCATGAGAATAAATTTCAGTAAAGAAATTGTTCCCCCCGATAAAATTGGAACCAACACCGATTAAAGTTTGCGTTTCCATTGCGCCAAACTGCCACAGAAATTCAGCTATGCCGTATTTTTCTTTGATAAATGGATATTCGCCGAAAGTTTTTGAGAAGAAATCAATCATTTCCGGCAAATCCCGGAAGTCCACTTTCGCATATTCCAATTGTTTCGGAAAGACATAGTACTCAATAGCCATTGTATCCGCTTTATCCTGCGAAATATATTTATCCGAGAAGTTAACGTAATTGGAAGAATAAAGGCATATCAGATAAGTCGAGAGAGGATAAATTGTTTTCCAGTAATATGTTCTTCTAGAACCGGATGCAGCAATACTAACAAGCTTACCATTAGATAGAGAGACTTCGGATGAATCATTTGTAATTTGCATATCCAACAGGGCTTTATCCGACGGAATATCATTACATGGAAACCAGGTAGACGCATAGTTTGGCTCATTAAGATTATATATACATGATTTTCCGTTTATTTCACCAAAGACAAAAGATGAAAAGCCTGCACGCTTAGGAGTACCTTCGTATAATACCCGCACTTCAAAAGTATCCGGCTGGGTACCTGATAAAGGGATCGAAAGTCTTGTCCCTTTTTCGATAAAAGAAGAAGTTTTCCCGTTGATCAGAAGCCGGTATATTTTCATGTTGTCGTAGAAATTCAAATCAATCTGATTAATATTTTTATCAAGGAAGACACCTCTAATCAGGACATCACCATTCAGCATCTTTTCTTCGGGATGAAGATCAATATTTATATAATAATGCAGCACATTTATTTTATATTGATTAGGGGAAGCATAATCATCCGGCGGCTCCTGCTCTAATATCCCAGCAGTCTTTCGGCAGGATGTATTTTCTTCCTTAATAAACGGTTGACTACCGATATTCAAGCCTGTTAAACTTAAGCAAAGAAAAGATACGGAGATTATTATTAACGGGAAAATTTTTTTGTACATCTTCTTCATCAGGTAAGCGCATACGATAAGATATGCGGATCAGAAATGCCGCAGGAAATTCATTTCTGCCAAGTAAAAGCTACTAATTATTAGTAATTTTTTAAAAACAAGCACTTGCAATTCAATAAAAAGTTTGTTAAACATATAATGTAAAATTAACTATTTCTATTATTGACAAACAAATCATATTTAAATATATTAAAAGTGAATTTTTAGGAGAGATTATGACTTTTCCCGGTTCATCAATACTTCGCGAAACAGTGACTATGCTTTTAGCCGGCGGGCAGGGTGAAAGACTTTATCCATTAACGGCTCATAGAAGCAAACCTTCAGTCCCTTTCGGCGGGAAATACAGAATTATCGACTTTGCACTTTCCAATTGTCTAAATTCAGGTCTTAGAAGAGTGTATGTACTTGTTCAATACAAATCAGATTCACTTAACCAGCATTTGCTTGAGGCATGGAGCATATTCAATCCTGAACTTGGTGAATATATATATTCAGTACCACCGCAAAGAAAATTTAATAACGACTGGTATCTTGGAACTTCGAACGCTATCTATCAAAACATGAATTTATTTTCACAGGAAAAAAAGGTGAATTGGGTTTTGATTTTGAGCGGAGACCATATTTATAAAATGGACTATATGAAAATGCTCCAGTATCATATAGATATGAATGCCGATTTGTCAATGTCCTGTATTGAAGTTGCGAAAGAAGAGGCAAATCGTTTCGGCATAGTAGGCGTAAATAATAAGTATGAAGTAACAACATTCATTGAAAAACCGACTAAACCACCGGAAATTCCCGATAAACCGGGATTCTGCTTTGTTAATATGGGAATTTATATTTTCAATGCAGATGTATTAAAAGATATCTTCAGAGAAATGGAATCGGAAAAAATTAAAGCTCACGATTTTGGGAATGATATTATTCCTTTCATGGTAAAATCAAACAGAAGCGTAGTTGCATACAAATTCTTTGATGAGAATAAGAAAACCAAGCCGTACTGGAAAGACATTGGAACAATAGACAGCTATTTTGCCTCAAGTATGGACTTAATTTCAGTAATACCAGAATTCAATTTTTACGATCAGAACTGGCCTATGAGGACTTATCAATACCAGTTTCCTCCTGCAAAGACGGTATCGCATGAAGGAGAGCGCGTCGGACGTACTTTAAATTCTTTAATATGCGACGGTTCTATAGTATCAGGAGGTTTAGTTGAACGCTCTCTTTTAGGACCGAATGTAAGGGTAAATAGTTTTGCCTATGTAACTGATTCAATAATTATGAATAACTGCAACATCGGCAGACATGCAAGAATAAGACGGTCAATTATTGACAAAAATGTAAATGTACCCGAAGGTTATGAAATTGGTTTCGATCTTGAAAACGACAAAAAAAAGTTCACTGTTACAGAGAGCGGGATTGTGGTGATAGGCAAGGATCAGATTTTACCCGGATGATTTTTACCGGCTTTATAATTATAAGTTTTATGTCTTTCACCACATTTTTTCATGAGATAATTTCTGTTATTTTTCGGTAAGTATTTGCATAAATAGAGACATGAATCAGACCTTAGAATCGAAATTGCAGAATTTACCGGACAGCCCAGGAATTTATCAATTCAAAAACGATAAGGGGAAAGTAATATACGTTGGTAAAGCTGTAAGTTTAAAAAACCGGGTAAGAAGTTATTTTCATAGCGGGGCGGCTTCCCCGAAAACTATAGCACTTGTAAATAAGATAGAAGATCTTGAGCTGATTGTTACGGATAATGAAATTGAGGCTCTTGTACTCGAGAATAATTTAATAAAAGAATTCAAACCGCGCTATAATGTAAATTTAAAAGACGATAAATCTTACCCTTTTATAAGGGTTACAAAAGAACCCTATCCAAGAATTTTTTCAACCAGAAGCGTTATAAGAGATGGCTCTAAATATTTCGGGCCTTACACCGATGTAAAGAATATGAAATCATCATTGCGGATGCTCAATCATATTTTTATGATAAGAAGCTGCAAACTAAATATTGATGATGATGCTATTGAAAAAAAGAAATTTAAAGTCTGTCTTGAATATCATATAAAAAGATGCGAAGGTCCCTGTGAAGGACTAATATCATCCGTGGATTATAATGAGCGCATTAACAGTGTGATTAAAGTGCTGCGCGGAAAAACCGACGATCTTATTAAGGAGTTAAAAGAAAAAATGGATATAGCAGTTGGAACGCTCGAATTTGAAAAAGCTGCTGATATCCGTGATAAAATTTCCCAACTTCAGGCAATATCCGAGAAACAGAAAGTTGTCAGCGATGATTTTGAGGACCGCGATATCATTTCTATTGCCTATGAAGGGAAAGATTCGGCATGTTCAATATTTAATATACGCAACGGAAAACTTATTGCGAAGAAGCAATTAAAATTAAGCATTGGCGCATGGGATGAGATTGGGGATATATACTCGGCTGCGATAAAATTTTATTACGGTGAATTTGTAGATATTCCAAATGAAATAATACTTGAAACCATACCTGCAGATGCGGTATCCCTTGAAGGATGGCTCACAAGGAAAGCATTAAGAGACCAGGCTGAACGAAAGGCTAAAGTAAAAATTATTACCCCTAAAAGAGGAAGCCTAAACTCACTTGTTAAAATGTGCAAAGAAAATGCAATATTCCAATTGAAAGAAATTCAAATTCAAAGGATGAAAAAAGAAGGGCATATTCCTTATGCGCTTGCCGCCCTTCAGCGTGATTTATATTTAACAGCGCTTCCCCGTAAGATTGAATGCTTTGACATTTCCAATCTTCAGGGAACGGATTCTGTAGCAAGTATGGTAGTGTTTGAAGACGGCAAGTCAAAAAGAAGCATGTATAGAAAATTTATAATAAAAGACGTAGTTGGCCCGGATGATTTTTCAAGCATGCGAGAGGTAATAAGAAGGAGGTATTCAAAGTTAAAAGAAGAAAAAGGCATTTTACCGGATTTGATTATGGTCGACGGCGGCAAAGGACAGCTTTCAAGCGCAGTAGAAATACTTGACGATTTGGGTTTTAAAAAGTATAATATTATCGGGCTGGCGAAAAGGCTTGAAGAAGTTTTCTTCCCCGGTAAATCCGACCCTGCGTCTGTCCCAAAAACATCGTCAGGTCTAAAGCTCCTTCAGCAGGTTAGAGATGAAGCACACCGTTTCGCAATTACATTTCACAGGGACAGAAGAAGCAAAAGAACAATCCAAACCGAATTAACGACTATAAAAGGCGTTGGCTATTCTACAGCTGAAATTTTGCTTAAAGAACTCGGTAGTGTTTATGCAATTAAGGAATCAAATTTAGGACAGCTTGAAAAATTAGTGGGAAAGAAAAAAGCAGACATCATTATAAAACATTTTTCGACTTCATCAATTGTCACCCCTCCTGCCGATAAGGAAGACATAGTCCGAAGTGAACCAGATTAAGGTAAACAAAAATTTTACTACCTTTATAAGGGAATTTTATATCATTTTGAAAGTACAAAATTTGTACGATCGGTAATTCTTCCTAATAAAGGGATCATGATAATCCATTGGTCACATTCCAGAGAAGTTTTTAATATACAAATAACTTCAAAATAAGTCGATTTATGTATTATTGAGCTAAGAAAATTCGATAAATATTATTAATTTTTACAATCGAATGGATTAAAAAGATATAATTGATAGTAAAATTATACATACTTCTGTGTTTTAATATTTTTTAATAAAGAATTGGATGTCTTTTTGCCGAAAGCAGTCTTATGTTGCATGTAAGTTAAAAAAAGTGTTATTTAAGTTACCTTATAAAAGATGATTACTGTTAACTATAATATGTTATTTATGATAAAAAAAACAACAACATTAATAATCTTGACACTTGTTCTCGGCAGCTGCAGTTTATTTAACAAGCCGAAAACTGATTTACGTTCATGCAATTCCCGCAGTTTGAGGGACTTAGTTGTGAGAGCAGTAAGCGGAGATACAGGAGCCAACAAAGAATTAAGTAATTTTATTGATTTAAACATCCCCATTAATAATGATTATATCACATTAGTAATAGATAGTTTAAGTGCAAAGGCAAATAAGAAGTTTTTTATTGTTTTAATAAATTATCCAAATCCCATATTTAACCGGTTTGCAATTTATGACACTGCTCTGAATATCTATCTACTTGATAAATCTCTGAATGGTTATCTAAACGAATCTGTCATTAATTTAAATGAGAATAAATTAATTAAGATTTCGGAAAGTTTTATTTCCAAGGATATTTTACAGGTCTTTAGAATTTCCCTTTACCAAATAAACGATACTTCCGCAAATTTATCTTTTAGAACTTTTACAAAGCTTACAGAGCCCAAAATAGTATTTAATCAAATAATTGCGGAATTTTCAACTGAACGGATTAGAACTGAATTAAGCAGTTCCAAGACATCTGCAATTTCCAGCAAGGCAGATATATTTTTATTCGATTATGCAAAAAAAGAATATATTAGCCAGAACAACACCTTCGATAATTTTGTTTTAGAATATATTAAAAATTATACAAATATTCCGGATAAACCGGAAATAACCGATAAAAAATCATTATATGCTTCTATAGGGATAGATATTGATCTTGATACAATTAAAAACACG
>CAZUCY010000012.1:0-30092 GCA_964618785.1 uncultured Ignavibacteriaceae bacterium
TTAATTTTGCATTTTCCGGAAAGTTAACCCACGACCACCTGAACCCCATTCAGGTACGCGATGATTTTGAGCCAAATCTTAGCAAGGTTGCAGAATCGCAAACACAATATAGTCTGAACCAGGATTTATCTGATTATAAGATTAACAGGATTAAATCTCCGGAAAAATCAAGTAAATCCTTAAATCATGAAAATCCAGACTCAGACAATTACTCAAGCAATTTACCACACGACTGGAAATGTATCAAATTTATTGATTTCTGCAAACTTCAAAGGGGGTATGATTTACCATTAAAAAATATCTCAAAAGGAATATACCCAAAGACTACCTTGTAAAGGGCTATGCGCTAAACGAAAAGAGATTAAAGGAACAGACTGAAAAAGTCAGAGATTTGGAAAAATCAATTGAAATTTTCAAACGGGTAGCAGACAATTATCAGTTAGGGGAAAATGAACTTTCCGGAATAATTAAAATTATTTCCGATTATACTTACGCACTTGATATTCTTGACCGGTATGATCATCAGAAAATTAAAACCGAAAAGTTGGAAATAAATGAAGAATATAAAATTACCTTAGAAGACTCAATGTTATTAATAAAAACTCTTAAAAAGAAATTTGGCGGTTCGGGGTTGTTTGGCAAAGAAAAAGATGAATCCTTTAGAAGTACGATCGGAACAATATAAAAGGTAACAAAATGAAATTTAGTGAAGCAGTAAAACCAATAAGTTATTTAAAAACTCATGCTTCTAAAGTCATCAAGGATGTCGCAGAAAATCAGAAAACATTAGTTATTACACTTAATGGTGAAGCAAAAGTCATTCTTCAAGATGTCAAGGTATATGAAAAGACACAAGAGAGCATTGCTCTGTTAAAAATTCTTGCATTGAGTGGAAGAGAAATAAAAAATGGTAATTTTAAAACATTAGATAAATCGTTTGACAATGTTCGAAAACGTATAAATGATTTTAAACGGGGACAGCGTGAAGTTCAAAGTTAATATCGTTTCTTCTGCTGAAGAAGATTTATTTGAAATCTATCAATATGTTTATTTCAATGATTCGGAAGAAAAAGCTGAAAAATTATACCTGAAATTGTATGAGAAATGTTTGTCCCTTCAGGAATATCCGGATCGCGGTCATGTTCCTCCGGAATTAAGTCTGCCTGGGATAGATGATTTTCTGGAACTAAGCTATAAATCCTTTCCTATTATTTATCAAATTATAGAAAAAGTAGTTTTTATACATTGTATTTTAGATGGTCGTAGAGATATGCAAAAACTATTACAAGAAAGATTACTACGGGTGTAAAGAGACGCTCTATAACCAGCCGCCTCTTCGATACGGCGGGTTAGCGGCAACGCCGTTATACCAAAAGTTAACTTTTTTTAATAATATTTTTCAAGCGAAAACTCTTTCCCCATGAATAGCCTTTTTAACAAAAATATGTGATCCGTGACTCTGGCAAAAAAAACAGTAGATTTGAAAAATTTAATTCTATACTTTAGCCGCATAATTTGTCGGCGTTCTTTTATAATTTGTTCCGGAATTCTTTCCCCCTTTTTTTAAAAAAGAGAGTTAGGTCTTGCCTGCCGGCATGTATGGGTGAATCTGTGTCTGCGGGGGGGGGGGTGCATATTAACTTTATATATAATAAGTAGTTATACTAATATTTTGTGTAAAAATCGGGGGTTTTTTGATAAATAATTGAGGTTTTTGATATAAAAACAACGCAAAATGAACAAGTATTTGTAATTGTACACTGCCCTGCTTTAGTGGAACGGTTATATTATTCCAATAAGTATATGGATAAAACAATTTATTGAATAATTATAAATAAGTTTTGTATTTTCACACAGGCTCTAATGATAGTGGTAATTTTTTCTAAATTTGTACAATATTGCTGCTACACTATTATATAAAAGGTAATTCTATATGAAGAAATATTATCGTTCATTTATCATTTTAATTTTCCTGGGCGGCTCTGCATGTTATGCTCAGGATGCGGATACCGGTAAAATCCCTTTCGGGAGAATAGAAAGTTTTCAATTCAAAGAAAGCAGAATCTTTCCCGGCACAATGCGTGATGTTACTGTGTACATCCCGGATCAAATTGATTCTTCCAAACCTGCCTGCGTCTATGTTCAACAGGATGGCTTTTATCCGGAACGAAAATTTAACAGAATTTTAGATACACTCATCGCAAAAAAAGAAATTCCGGTAATCGTGGGTATCTTCATAAGCCCGGGATATGTGCCGTCTGCCGATAAAAATACATTCGGACGCCCTAACCGTTGTTTCGAATACGATGGCGTAGGGAATAATTATGTCCGCTTTCTACTTGAGGAAATACTGCCGTATGTTACTAAGAAGTACAGATTAAATCTAAGCAATAACGGCAGCGACCGCTGTATTGGCGGCGGAAGCAGCGGCGGCATAGCCGCCTTCAACGCTGCATGGGAACGACCGGATTCATTCAGCCGCGTGTATTGCTTTAGCGGAAGTTTCGTCGCTTTTCGCGGTGGGAATGAGTTCCCTGCACTCATCCGCAAAACCGAAGCTAAACCAATCCGCGTATTTCTTACTACGGGAACCAACGATATGGAAAATTGCGCAGGTGATTGGACTCTTATTGATATGGAAATAGCCAAAGCTCTGAAGTTCTCAGGTTATGATTACAGGTTCAATTTATTGAATGGCGGACACGTAGTCGGATGGGTAGAACTTTTCGCTGATGCAATGCGCTACTTGTGGAAAGATTGGCCTGCGCCGGTACAGGCAGGTCCCGGCGCACCCCGTGTATGTGACATTATTCTTCCCAAAGAATCATGGGAGACGGCTGCAGAAGGTTACAATGATGTATGCGGTCTTGCCTGCAATTCAAAAGGCGAGGTGTTTTTTACCGATATTATAAATAATAAGATTTATCGTATAGGTCTTGATAACAACTTAAAAGTTTTTGCTGCCGATGCCGGACATTGTAACGGTCTTTCCTTTGGCGCCGGAGACGAACTATATTCAATTTCAGCAAAAACAGGAAAAATCATGTGTTATGATACTTCGGGAAAAAGGTCGGTTTATGCCGAAGGCGTACACGGAAATTATATCCTCGCTATACCCGGCGGCGGGCTTTATGTAACAGGTAATGATGCTGCTGATAAACCCGGCAAGGTGTGGCTGATTAAAAAAAATGAAAAGAAAGTTGTAGATACGGGGGAGAAATTTACCGGTCTTGCAATAACGCCCGACAGGCAGTTCCTTGCGGCAGCCGATGGTCTTTCGCATTGGGCTTTTAGTTATCAGATTGCTAATGACGGCACCCTCTCCAATAAAGAGCGCTTTTTTTGGCTGTATACTCAAGATTGGTCAAATAGCAGTGATGCACAATCTATTTGCTACGATAGAGAAGGACACTTGTATATAGCAACTAGTTCGGGGATTCAGGTTTGCACATGGGATGGACCAACGCAGGTGATTTTACCCTTGCCCGTTGGCAGCAGAGTTAATAGTATTTGCTTTGGGGGAGCAAATCTGGATGAAATTTTCGCCAGCTGCGGCGATAAAGTGTATAAACGCAAGTTGAAAACTCATGGTCTTGGCGCCTTTACACCCTGGACGAAAATGACGCCCGGACAACTCTGACAAAATTATCATCTAAACATTAAACCGGGGTTGAAGCCAAACCCCGGAGTTAATTAAACGAAAGTATGAATATGCAGGAACTGTTATCCGGCAGACCTTTTAGATAAAAAATACTTAATAATAATATTCAGGAAATATTTTTGATGAAATCGTTTTTTGCACCTATAATTTATTTTGCCGTATTCTTTTCCCTTTCAGGAAATATTTGCGCACAGGATTATTATTTTTCCGGTCAAATGGGAAAATTTAAAAGCGCTTCTTCTTTTACTTATTCTTCCGCGGGATTTATTTATGTAACGGATTCCGGCACAGATGAAGTTTACAAGCTCGATACTTTGGGTAATGCGCTAAAATCAGCCGGCGGTTATGGCTGGGATCCCGGTTTGTTTGATGTTCCGTCGGGTATTTTTGCAAATCCCCTTTCGGTTTATGTTTGCGATAAAAACAATCACAGGGTGCAAAGGTTTGATAAAGACTTAAATTATTTCTGGCTGCTGTCTACCCGCAATAGCGATACTACGGATCAGCGTTTCGGCTACCCGCTTGGATGTACGGTTTCACAGCAGGGCGATCTTTATATCCTTGATTCAGAAAATAAACGGATAGTAAAGTTTGATCTTTTTGGAAATTTTGCGCTCAATTTCGGCGGTTACGATGCAGGCGCTTTTTCACTGACTGCCCCGGTAAGCATTGCTATCTCAAACAGCAACAGCCTTTTTGTAATCGACGGAAAGCAAATTGTAATTTTTGATCAGTATGGCAGCGGAACAGGGATATTAAAATCCGGCGATGAACTGAAAAGCATTAACATTACTTTTAATATGCTCACGGCAAATTCAGACAGCGCGGTATATTTCCGCAATTTAAACTTTCAGGATCAGGTTTTAAGCAAATTGAAATTAGACGGAATAGACAGAACTCCTGAAATAACGGGTAGTTTTATTTTCAACAATAAGTTGTACCTGTTGACAAAAGAAACAATTTTAGTATTCATAAAATCATAATTGCACGATTCTTAATGAACCGGTTATTGATAAGGTTAATTCTTTTTATTGCCCTTTTTGTATGGTGCATGGGGTTCTCATGCAATTCTTTATTCCCTGATTCGGCATATAGTATAATAGCATCTCCATTCCTGAAAAAGATTTACGGAACGGTATGCCACCGGCATATTGAAAAAACATTTTTATTTAACGGGCATTACCTTTACGTCTGCGCCCGCTGTACCGGGATTTATTCCGGCGCATTAGGCGTTTCTTTTATTTCCTTATTTTCTTTACACAGACTGCCTGAAAAAATGAAATTGCTTTATTTTTCAGCCATCCCGATGCTTATAGATGTTTTTTCAACTACTACGGGAATATATCCTTATTCAAAAATTATTGCTTTACTGACAGGAATATTTTTTGGTTCAGCCGTATTTGCTTATATTTTGGCTGTTATAGAAAATAATTTTGTGGACAAATCTTTATAAATGAATCGAAATAAATTATTACCTTCGCTTGTATGCGGATTCGGTGCCGCAGCTCTTACCACTGTGCCCGGAATAAAAAGTTTTGCATGTTGTCTGATTGTTCCCTTGGCTGCTGTAATCTCAATAAATCTCGACCATAAAATAAACCGGTCGGAATTCCCTATAAAAGCAGGACAGGCAATTTTCTTCGGAATAATGACAGGTGTGTTTGCAGCTTTATTTTCCACTTTTTTTGATGTAATTACTACTTACCTTCTTCGTACAAATGATTTTATTGAAGCCATTCCCCAGACAGAAGATTTCATAAAACAATATAAATTAGATTATCTTTTAAATGAGACAATGACTATATTCAAACATATGGCGGTCGATATCAGGTCGTATGGATTTTCGGCTTTTTATACTTTCGCTATCCTTATGAGCAATCTTTTTATTAATATGATTTTCGGAATGGCGGGCGGTTTGATTGGTATGTCTTTTTTTAATAAACGTACAACAAAAATTTAGAAGAATAACTTTCATTGATTTATGGTTACGGCAATAATTTTTTCAGCGCATTTAATTTTTACGTTAATTATTTATACAAAGAAATGGCAAAGTGAATCTGTTTCCGCTGCCTGGCTAAATGTCGGTTTGATAGGAATTCTTTTTTCCGTCGGCTGGACAATTACGGGAATGATTTCGCCTTTAATAATGGATTCGAAAGGCTTCGGAATATTATTCGACAGGGATGCTTTTTCCCTCACACTTCTTATAATAGGTGAGTTTTTCTTTTTTAGGATATATTACAAAGATATTTTTACACAGGCAGAAGCAGAGCTTAACGAAGCCGGTAAGGAAAAACAATAACGGCGGCTTGTTCTATTTGTTTTTGACCGGGAGCTAAAGGTTCGAACCGCCACTCTCTAAGCGAATTAATTGCGGAACTTTCAAGTCTTGTATCTGCCTTAATTAAAGGTATTATATTACCGACAGTCCCATCAGGCATTATGGTAAACTTTAATTTTATATCAATTTCCTTTTCTACGCCTTCCGGATACGCAGGAACAAAGTAGCTGTATATTTTTCTTTGCCCCTGTCCGCCCCAGTCTATTCCATATCCAAAACTGCCGGTTCCGTTTGTCTGGTTTCCCTTTCCTTCTGCATTAATATTGGAATTAGCTGCAAGATTGGAATTGTTTTTCTTTCCGGATTTATCTTTTTTCTTATCAGCCTGTTTAATAACATCTTCGCCTGAAAGGTTCTGCGCTTTGGGCACTTCGGTATTCTTAAGTTCTTCGCTTTTATCCTTAATATCTTGTTCGTCATTCTGCTTAGCAAGCTGGGCAATATTATCAAGCTGATTACCCAGCGCGCCGGATGAACCGGGCATTCCCGTATTACCGAACGATACTTCTACCGGCTGTTCTTCAGGATAATCGACTGAAAATTTGACGAATAACAACAACCCGAATACGATGAGATGAAATATAATTGAAACAGAGAATGAAAAATTTCTAATTGAGTTATATTTTACCTTTACTGCACTTCTATCCGAAACTAACGTTGACATTTTCTTCCAACTATTAAACTATATGATATCAATTTTAATAAAACCTTATTTATTCTTTCCAGCAAATTTTTCCGCTTCGACAACAGATTTGAAATTACCAATCATAACACGGAACCATATACCCCGCCCCGGTACTTCTGCCTGTTCTATAGACGGGATATAACCTTTTGCCCTGAACTTTGCCGCTTCCTGATCAGCGTACGATTTTGCCCGCCATGAAGAAACCTGCACTAAATAATTTTTTCCGCGCTGAAAGATATTGTTCTTTATTTTTTCCGATGCCTCTTTTGCTGCAGGAGTCTTAATAACATTTGCGGGAGGCTGCGTCTTAATATTCATTCCCGGTGTTCCCGGTTTTTCAGGCACAACAGAAACAACCCCGGTATTATTTTCATTTGACTCCGGTTTCCCGGGTATGGTACTTTTGTTATTTGAAGCGGCGCCTAAATCAGTATCATTACCAGAAGCTTTTGGCATCGAATTTTTGGGATACGGATAAGTTACCGGGACATCAAAATTCCGTTCAATAACAGCCGGAATAATTTGTGTACTAACCTTTCTGGAAAACTTAAGAAATTTCCCTTTAGAAAAATCATACAAGCTGATTTTATTTATATACATAAACACGGTGGCGCTTACTAAAATAATAGTAAACATTGCAAGAAAAAACGGAATAAAAGATTTGTTCCTTGAATAGTTATATTCTCTTGTCCTTGTTTTATCAATTGCACTTTTTGAGGGAGCATAATTCTTACTCCCGGAAGCTAAAACTGTAATATCTTCAGACTCCTTTTCGGAAGGATTTCTGCGGGATATATCTTGTTCTGCTCCGGAAATAGTATCAATTGTATTTTCAATTTCCGAATCACCGGAGAGTTCCGGCTTTTCATCAGCAGCCTCATTTTCATATTTATCCGCATAATTTATTTTTTTTTCAAATTCGCCGAAATCCCATATTAAGTTATCTTCAGATTTAGTAATGCCCGGTTTCGGTTCATCAAATTTAAACTCTGCGGTAATTGCTTTTACTCTTTGAAAATCATTCTTGTTGATTTTATTTTCAGGTAAAATTTCCGCACTATCGCCAACTTCTTTTTGTTCAATTTCAGCTATTTCCCCTGTAATAAATGGTTCGCCGAAATCCCATCCTAATGAGTTTTTCTTCACCTGCTCATCATTTACAGGCGATGGAGCCGTTTCCGAGCTTGCATCAATTATAGCTTCTTCCTCAATCTGCCGGGAAAGGTCCTCGCCGAAATCCCACGAAACATTGTTGTAACTGACGTCTTCCACCGTTTCGCCCGGCAAGGAAGCGCTTTCCTGTTCCCCGGGTGCATTTAATTTTTCTCTGCTTAATTTACTTATGGTCCAATTAGATTCGCCGTGTTCCTCTTTAAAAGCAGTTTTCTCTAAAAATAAAACTTCATTGCCATTAGCATAATCTTTTATTATTTCAACGTCTTCCAAAAGTTTAACAACTTTTGATTCCATTAACTTTTTCATCTCATAGCCGGTCGGCGTGATGAAATAATCGGTATCCTTAACCCCCTGAAGCGGAATAACCGGTTTGCCTATGCTCAGACTAAAATAGGAATCAATATAATTATATTCACCTGTAACAACGGCGGGAATATTAAATATTAGTCCTTCCTCTTCCGACTCATCAAAAGGAAAAAAGACTATAACTTCCGTATTGATTTGATTTATTTTACCGGAAGGTTTTGACGCAGTGGTTTTGAAGATTGCCTGTCTTAACTGAAAATATCCGAAATTCTTTAATTTAGCTGCCTGCCCGGGTTTAAGTATCCCGGATGTTTTTTGCAGAAATCTTTCAAAAAAAACTTTTGCCTCTGAATCGGGTATGCCGCTGTGCTTAACAATTTTCCTTATAAGTTCTGCTTTGGTCACTTATTATTTCTTCTCTTAATAAATATTATCCGGCTACGGGCATCTAAAAAAGAGCTTATTTCAGTTATATAAAGATAATTCAGAATATGCATATTTTCATCTACCATCTGTAATTTATCCCGGCGGTTAAATCCATAGGCAATTCTTTATATCCCTGCCACATATAATTTTTGTGATTAATTAAGTTAGAAATATTGAATGTTAAATAAAAATCCCGGGAAAGCATATAATCAAGTTTAACGCCTAAATTTATATACGGACTAAGCTTGTTTTCACTATTTATAGCAGTATGAATACCCGACAAATAAGTTAAATTCGTTTCTGTTTCCAAACCGCTTAAAAAATTGTACCCATAATTAAATGTAACCTTTGCTTCAGGAAAATATGGAACTATATTTCCGTTATTATCTTTTGTATTATTGGCTTCAGCAGTAGCATAAAACACGCCCCCCGGACCGGGGTGGAAAAGAAGATTTACAAATGCCGTATAACTTTTCGCTTCAACGGCTGCAAGATCAAACATACCTTCCGTAGTATCGATAAAGTACGGCAGGTTACCGGATTTATAATATTTAATTCCACCGTTTATTTCCACATAGGTAAGGTACTCATATTTTAACGCCGCCGAAAAAGCAATATTCTTTTTAAAGAATATATCAGAAAATCTTTCAGCCATAAAATAATCATTTGTCCGCAGGAAATTCTCACCGCCCAAAAGTTCAGCTTGCGGAGAGTATTCGCCATAAAGAGATAATTCTTTATTAAAATAAATTGCCATAGAAGCATAAGGAGAAACGAAGTTATTGCTGTCCGAGCGCTGATAACTAAACCCGAAAGTAATATTAACCAATTGAGAAAGACTTAAACCTGCAGTGGGGCGGGTTGAAATAAAATTAACATTGCTGCCGGAAGTATAATTATTTGTTAAAAATTGTTTCTTGTAATTCGCTTCCAAGCCAAGATTAAATGCCGGCAGGTTCAATTGCGCAAAGCCCCGGACATTGAAAATATTTTCTTTGAAGTCTTCATTTTTAAGATCGAAATTTTCATCGGACAGTTTAGCTGAAAAGATAAAATATTTTCCCATCAGGTTATCCAGCCCGAAAGAAGCGTTTCCGTTATCCAATATACGTTTAAGTGAAGGATTTTCCGAAGCAAAAAATTTGTATGCCGAAGTATTATAATCTCCGTTAAATTTAAATTGCGTACCCGGTAAAAATGAAGCATCATCATCCGTATACAAAGATAAACTTGCGCCCCCGTTTATTGAATATCTGTCGCTGTTTTCAACATAGGCTCTTGTGTTATCGGCGGCGGCAAATCCTTCAAACAGACCGTTGGTAAAGGGTGATGAGAAATACAGATTGGCTTTAGGCAAAGAGTAAGAGCCAAGCCCTGCATCAAAACTGCCTGTTAAAAAATTAAGGCTGTCTGTAAGTGGACTTGCGCTTTTAACGGGCGTATTAACTTCTTTCATTTGGAGGTTTTCAGTCGGAAAAACAGGTTTTAAGAAAGTCTCCGAAATTGTTGAAATAAAATCAGGCGGGATTTTTTCATTTTTCCCGACATTCACAATATCCTTACCTGTAATAACAAAATCAGGCAGTTCAACATCGGATTGCTGAGCTGCAATGAAAGGGCAAATAATAAGGAATAAGGCTGCTAAAATTTTTCTTATCATCGCACCCCTCTCAATTTAGCTTTAGCTTCTTTACCGTAATCATCATTCTTGTGTTTTGAAAGGACCGACCTGTACATTTCTTTTGCCCGTTGATTATCGTTTAATTTGGAATAGCAATCGCCTAATTTTAAACAGGATTTTGTAACCCAATCATCGTAAGCGGGAAAACTTGTACCAACCCTTACAAAAGAAGTTATAGCGTCATTAATATTATTCCGGTTAAATAAAGAGACGCCATAATAATATTGTGCCTGCGCTGCTATTTCATCTGTCCTTTTTTCCGCCAAATCCTGGAAATAAGGGTCGGCAGTTTCAAACTGTTTTTTGTTAAGCGCAATAATTCCAAGTTCTAATTTTGATTTTTCAGCAAATATAGTTCCGTTGTACTTTTGGATGACGTCGGTAAAAACATTTTCAGCTTCATCGTCGTTTTTTTTGTTTACCAGCGTCATACCTTTGTTAAAAAGAATTTCCGGGTACCTTTTGGTATCCGGGAGCGAGCTTAATGCTTTATCGTAAATATTTAACGCCGCATCATAATTCTGTTGATTATTATAAATATTTCCGTTTTCTATTACAGCGGCAGTCGCAAATTCACTTTCCGGGTATGAGTTAAATATTAAGTTAAAATTGAAAAGAGCTTCCGTATACTTGTCCAGGTTTTCCACGCTTTTTCCAATCCAGTAATAAGCTTGCGGCACAAGTTTGCTTTTGGGGAAATAAGTGATAAAATCTTTATAGCTTGCGGAAGCGCTTTTATAATTATGACCGCTATAATATATATCGCCTATCTTATAATATATTTGATCGGCAAAATTTGAACTTGGATTTTGCTGAACATACTGCCGGATGAAATCAACAGCCTTTTCCGGGTGCCCCTGAGCGACATAACAATCTTGTATGCCGTTTGCTGCATCATAAACATGTGAAGAGGCAGGGTAAGCAGATAACACCGTTTGATAATTAACTATTGCGGAATCATAATTACCGATATTATAATAACAATCCCCTATTGAATAATAAATCAAAGATGCAACAGAAGTATTGGAATATATGTTAAGGACATCCCTATAGCTGTAAATTGCCGAATAGTAATTACCCTGCTGGAAATATATCCACCCGATAAGATATAAAGACTTGTCTGCGTACTCCGATTTAGGATAAGTTTGCTGTAAAGCCGTAAACTTGTCAATGGCATCATGAGTTTTGCCCGATTTATAAAGCGCCTGTGCGTACTGGTAATAAGCATAAGGACTGTTCAATTCCTGATTATTGAATTTGAATAAGTCCTGATAAATACTGCTTGAGGCGGCAAAGTTTTTACTTGCGTAATAACTATCTGCCAGTCTCAAATCCGCGTCTAATTTTCTTGAATTATCAGGATACTTTTTTATAAAATCTGAAAAAGCCTTAGCAGCGCTTTCATATTCCCTTTGATTAAAATAGCAGTATGCTTTGCCGTACAAAGCCAGGCTTCCAAGTTCGTCATCATCCATGCTTACCCGGTCGTAACTTATAATAGCATTTTTAAAATTGCCCTTTGTATAATAACATTCTGCTAAATAAAAATTTACTTTATCTTTTTCAAAATCCGGGTCTTTGGAATATAAACCTGAAAGATTATAGACAGCATCATCAAATTTTTTCAAATAATAATTGGAAACGCCAAGACCAAGAGTCGCCCTGTTCGCCAAATCATTTGTAATCCCGGGAGCGGTAAGCGCATTATTAAAATTTACCTGCGCTGAATCAAATTGCTTAGTCTCTAATTGAATTTCCCCAATAAGAGTATACGCTTTAGCTTTAACCTCATTTTCAGAGGAGTTAATTGCGTTAATAAGATATTTTTGGGCAAGATCAAATTTTTTCGCATTGAAATAAAGAACACCAAGCTGATACTCAACTCCCCTCATCAGATCACTGCCCGGAAATTTTTTAAGGAACTCCTGATATAATTTAAAAGCTTCCAATTCCTGCCCGGCGTATCTTTTGGATTCAGCTTTCCAATAAAATGATTTCACAGATATGCTGTCTTCTGTGCCTGATAAATTATTGAAGACTTTGTAAGCTTCGTTATACTTTTTCTGTTGAAAATACGTCCATGCAAGCCCGTATTTTGTATACCTAATTTGAGCTGCATCAGGGTATCTATCAATAATTTCCATGTAAGCTTTTTGTGCATCAGCATAGTCTTTTAAGCGGTAATTAGAATTAGCCAGAAGATATAAGCTCTCCGAATAAACGCTATCAGGCAGCTCTTTAAGCACCGGATTATTTAACTCAAGAACTGAAGAATCATATTCTTTAAGCTTAAAGTAGCATACTCCGATTCTTATATGCGCCGTGCCGGCTAAAGGACTATCATTGTAGTATGAAAGTAAATTATCATAATACTTTACAGCATTTTTGTAATCCCCCGTCTCCTCATATATAGACGCAAGTTTAAAGATTGCATAATCAACAAATTTATTATTCTGCTTATTTGCAATGGCATCCTTTAAATAAGTTATTGCATCGTCAAGTTTATTCTCTTTTGAATATGATTCGCCTATCCAGTATAATGAATTGCCATGAAGATCATTGCTGGGATATTCCTCCAATAATGTTTTAAAACGTTCACGGCTCTTCTCATATTCTGCAAAACCAAAATAAATCAATCCGAGTTTATATAGAGATTCATCACGAAAATTGGAATACCTGAAATGATTAACAAGATACTCAAACTCAGCGGCAGCGGCAATATTCTCGCCTAAGTTCAGCAGTGCATCGGCTTCATAATATTTAGCTGTTGAATAGATTCCGTCAGTAAGCTTATAATTTGAAAAAAATTTACGAAAATAATTTTTTGCCTCTGCAAATTCATGCGCCTGGTAAGCCTTCATGGCAGAGCTGTATATTTGGGATGTTGTTTGCGCTAAAAACGTACTTGTATTAAAAATAAAAATGACGCTTAATAATAAAAGAAGTTTTTTCATTCTTACCTAAAAACATAAATTAAAAACAATAATAAAAATAATTTTACCCAAGAAACTTACAGATGAAACGGGAATTATAAAAGCATATAAAACAGAATCCATAGTTCAGGCAATGGAAATATTGTAAGGATTACCATGTTCTTCAATTTGTGCGCCCTGTTTAATCTTTTTTCTTAGAAGAAGAAAATGTATTTTTCAGATGGTAAGTTTGGAATATATGTCACAAATAAAAAGTAATCTAAAGGGACAATAATGAGTAAATCAATAATGAGTAAATCAATAACGGTTATTTGGGGTTTATTCTTATTTCTACTATTCAGTTCCGTAACATCTGCGCAGTTAGTCCAATTAGGACTTGGAGGCGGTCTTACGGATATCACTGCACCGAGCATATATAAAGGCAGCGTAGCAAACGCTGATTATGGTTTTTCCGATAATTATCATTTTACAATATTGGCAAAGTTTAATATCCCCTTTGCGCCTGTAACGCCCGCAGCATTTTTAGATTACCATATAATCAGAGGCAGCGGCGCTTATAATGATACTTCAATCAGTACTTCACTGTACATACTTTCTTTTGGAGCGGAAGGCGAATATTTTATTTTTCCTTTGCCGTTTTTAAAGCCTTATCTATTGGCAGATTTATCCTTTAACAGCTTTAGTCAATTGGAATTAGATATTGGCAACAGTTCCTTTGTGCAGCTAAGCCACACTAATATAGGCGGCGCTGTTGGAATCGGCACAGAAATTACATTTTTCCCAACAATAGATTTTGATGTTAGCGCCAAGTACAATTTATACAACCTGACCGGCAGGCAAGCCGGCGAAGAGATGGTAAGGGCAATTACAGTAAACGTTGTTTTGTTATTCTAAATAAGATCATTTCGCACTTTAAAAGCAAAAACCCCCGCTTAGGCAGGGGTTTTTAATTAACGTTGGTGCGGAAGACGGGACTTGAACCCGTACGCCAGTTAAGGCACTACCCCCTCAAAGTAGCGTGTATACCAATTTCACCACTTCCGCAAAAATTATGATAAAAAAGATAGTTTTGTCAGACATGAAAATCAACCCCTAAGTTAAATTTTTCTAACGAAATGCTGAGAAAATCCGATAAAATTTTATTGTTTCCCTTTTCGTCTTTCCTGAAGCAGCGCCGAACGTATCTCTTCTCTGAATTTCCTTTCGAATACCAGAACTTTAGCAATCTGCTTGTATGTTAAAATATCGCTTAAAGAGTTATAGAAATCCTGCTTCCTTTTAAGAATTTTATTTTCAAAATCATGGTATTGGTTAATCATTTTTTTAAGTTCTTCATCTTTACCGTCATCCTTTTTAGTGAGATCGGATATTTGATCAAGCAATGCCATTGAACTCTTAAGAAGCTGCGCCTGTTCCTCTCTATATTTTGTTCTTCTTGCAAAAAACTTCAAGGTAGTCGGCTCATCCATACCGAGAGTTTCGATAAGTTTAATCTTTTCGAGTTCTTCAATTTTTTTCATAGGACCTTCTTCTGTATGCCTGATACCCTGGGCATTAACAGAAAGCGCCGCAATTAAAAAGAATGAAACGGCAGCAACTATTCTATTCATAATAATCCCTACTATAAAATTTTCTTATGTAAAATTTCATTATAAATTGCATCGGCTTCCTTATCATTAACACCCTGAAGTATTGTCTGGATATCAGCGGTATTATTATCAGCCGTAGATATATCGCTTAGACTTTGCGACGTTAAGTTTAATTCACGGACAAGCATGGAATTTAAAAGCGAATCGGAATTTGCAATTTCTTCCCGGCTCATATTAACAAAGCCGAATTGGTCGGATAAAGGAACTGCATCCTGCGCCGGCTCAAAATTTACTAATTGTTGAGTTTCCACGTTATTTTGAAAAGGCTGAGCTTCATTCTTTACATTTTTATTCATAACGAACAACATTACAATTATTACCGCAGTTGCAGTTGTAACACTGTATGCAATGCCGGGAAAGAGATTGAATTTTCTTTTTTGTTCATGTTTACCTCTGAATTTAGGAATCATTTGAACAAAATAATCTTCCCTGGCAGG
The DNA here is from genome assembly GCA_964618785.1 of uncultured Ignavibacteriaceae bacterium. Lineage (GTDB taxonomy): Bacteria > Bacteroidota > Ignavibacteria > Ignavibacteriales > Ignavibacteriaceae > FEN-1297. The sequence continues at coordinate 15,296 of CAZUCY010000012.1, forward strand.
AATATTTTTTAATTCACTTATTCCGGCATTAAAGTTTTTCATTTTTTTTAATTCATCACTCAATGCCTGAGACCTTTCAAGTTCAGTTTCAAATGCGGCTCTTTCTTCCCTATTCATTTGACCATCGAGATAGAGTATAATTTTATTATTCATTTTATTTCATCAGCTCCATAATTTTTTTCATCGCATGGAAATAATTTGCTTTTAAGCCGCCAATGCTCTTCCCTGTTATTTCCGAAATTTCTTCATAACTAAGTTCGTCAAAACTTCTCATAATAAATACCTCTCTTTGTTTTACAGGTATTTTTTGCAGAACCTTCTCAAGTTTTGCCAATCTTTCTTTAGTCTCAATATCTATTATAATATCTTCTTTGCTGCTTATAGCTTTAGCTTCCTGATCTTCAAAAGAGTAAAACCTTTTTAAGTTCTTTTTCCTTAGAAAATTTATGCTTCTAGTAGCAGTAATTCTAAAAATCCACGTATAAAGAGAAGATTTAAATTGAAAATCTTTCAACTTTTCAAAAAGAACGATAAGCACTTCCTGAACAACTTCATCGGCATCAAGATGATTGCCTGTCATTCTTCTTGCATGCCAATAAATTTTCTGCTGATATTTCAAAACAATTTTATTAAATGCGCTTTCATCGCCGCCTATAAAATTATTTACGAGCTCAAAATCACCGTTTTGGTCCGCCATCTTCTCTTAATCTTTACAATTTGACATCATAAAGTGTTAAATAGTTTAACTTCCTAATCGTTTAAACCAAAGTTAAGGAGTGTATGTCAAAAGAGCAAAACTTTTAATTTTAAGGAGAAAGTAATGAAAACATTAGTAATATCAATTATTTCGGTAATGCTCTTAACGCTTTGCACAGCAGGTATAAGTAATGCCCAGCAAAAAGGACATGAACCAGGCAAAGATATGAAGGGTATGATGCAGCATAAAAATGAAATGGTTAAAAAATTGAACTTAACCGATCAGCAGAAAGCTAAGATTAAGGAATTGAGAACCGCTTTTCAAAAGAATATGATAGATTTACGCGCTGATCTTCAGAAAAGTAAAATTGATCTTAAGGCTTTAAAATCAAAAGATAATCTTAACAGAGATGAAGTGATTGCCGCTGTAGGAAAAGTAAACAGCAGTAGAGATGCTGTTTCATTGGCAGTTGCAAATCATCTTCTTGATGTTTACCAGGTATTTACACCGGAACAGCAAAAGATTTGGAAAGAAAGCGCTCACAGCAGGCATATGTGGGGCAGAAGAGGTCACATGGGATTTGGCAGAAGAGGTCACCAGGGTTTTGGCAAAGAATGTCACCAGGGTTTTGGCGGCAAAGGAGACCATAAGGGTTTTGACGGCGGTAAAGGAGATCAAAAGAATCCTGACGGCGGCAAAAACTAAGCAGACTTCATTAAGCCCGGTTATGCCGGGCTTTTTTATGAGATCTCGTCTTTCAGTAATAAAATAATTTTACCCAGCCCGGAATTCTTATAAATTGTTTTTACCGGTGATTCATTAAGATACTTTTTACGCGCTTCATTAATTATATTTAAGTCCATCGGGCTTATGGATTTAGTTTGTGAAACAAAAATAGCAGCAACAGCTGTTTTCAATGCAGCTGCGCGGACTCTTACCGTATTTAGAGAATTTCTTGCAGGATGAACGTGAATGAATTTTTCATCTTTTTCAGATAATCTTAAAGTCCATCCGGAATCATCCTTCAACATAATATTCCGGTAATCTTTTCCAAATTCCCGAAGCCAGCTAATGAAAGATAGTTTATCAGTCACATTTTGTTTGAGCAAATCACCTGAAATATTTTGAATTATCTGCTGCAGAGAAAGCTCACCGGCATAAAGGTCCAACTGCGATTTGCCTATTTGCTTAAGTTTTTTCTTAATTTCTTTAATACCGGCATCCTTTTGTGAAGAATAATATTTTATTTTTTTGCATATATAATTCTTATGATGCTTCCATGGATTAAATTGTATGCAACATTCCAGATAGTCCTGCACATTAACATTAATACTACCTTCCTTCCCCAGATCAAGTTCCAGATATACGGCTCCTTCCACAGGGTTGAAGCGGTAAGGCGGAATTTCTTTGAAACCGAACTCCTTATACAACTTTCTTGCAGAAGACATTGCAGGGACCGTATCGAGCCTCATAAACTTATAGCCAACTCTTTGAGCCTCATGGATAATTATTTCAGTCAGCGCTTTGCCAATATTCATCCCTCTGAATTTGGAACGGACAAATAACCGTTTCATTTCACAATAGCCGCTACTTATTTTCTTTAAAGCAACACATCCGGCGGGTTGATTTTTATATAAAGCTAAGTACAGCTTTCCAAAAGGCGCCGAGTACTCACCGGGCAGGTTTTTAATTTCATGCTCAAAATTTTGAAAATCGAGGTTGAAATTAAGTGAAGCAGAATATTCCAGGAATAATTCACATACATCATCTATTTCTTTTTGTGAAGCCGCTTTAATAATTTTTATCATTTTTTATTTTTTAAAAAAGAATAGCGGTTAAATATATATTAGTTCAAATTAAGAGTAAATTTTAAAGAATCATAATAAAATAGAATTCGCAAAAGCTCGATAAACAGACATTTTGGCAAACTCATCCCCTTTGCTTCCCCCTTCCATTACTTAAGGAAGAAAATTGAGTTTGCCTGCCGGCAGGCAGAGCTGACAGGTCCGGTTATCGCCTTATCGAACGTGGGCAGAGACTTCCGATAGGAACCGGGACTGGCCCGATAAGGAATCGGGATAAACTCCATCTCACCACCAACACAAAGATTTTCTTTAAAATAAAAAAGGCGACTCGGTAATCGCCTTATCGAACGTGGGCAGAGACGGAATCGAACCGCCGACACAAGGATTTTCAGTCCTTTGCTCTACCGACTGAGCTATCTGCCCTTCAAAATTTAGTTAGCAAATTTAGAGAAAACAGTACAAAATTCAAAACATTATTCTATTCAAAATGAAAAATTAAAATATTTTGCCGCCTTAATTTTTAATTTTACAAAACCAGCGCCATTATGGCTTTTTGTACATGCAAACGGTTCTCGGCTTCATCAAAAATGACAGAGTTCGGAGAGTCTGCAATTTCATCTATGACTTCATCACCTCTATGCGCCGGAAGACAGTGCATAAATAAGTAATCTTCTTTTGCGTTTTTTACAAGTTCAGAATTAACCTGATATTTCTTAAAAATTTTTTTCCGTTTATCAGATTCCGTTTCCTGTCCCATACTTGCCCAAACATCAGTATAAATAATATCCGCATCCTTGACTGCAGCAACAGGATCATCAAGAATTTCAATTTTACTTCCCGTATATTTAGCATTCAGCAAAGCATTTTCAACAATCTGCTTCTTCGGCTTGTAGCCTTTGGGTGAAGCAAGAGAGATGTGCATCCCTACCTTGGAGCATCCGTGCAAAAGGCTGTGCGCCATATTATTGCCGTCACCGATGTATGCAAGTTTAAGTCCTTTTAAGATTTTTTTCTTTTCAAATATTGTAAACAGATCTGTAAGTACCTGGCACGGATGCAGCAGATCTGTAAGACCATTAATAACAGGAATGGTTGCGAACTTTGCGAGGTCAATTACATCCTGGTGATCAAATGTCCTAATCATAATACCGTCAAGATACCGTGATAAAACTTTTGCAGTATCAGGGATACTTTCGCTTTTTTTTAGCTGAAGATCATTTGGACCGAAATACATCCCAATGCCGCCAAGTTGATAAATACCCACTTCAAATGAAACACGTGTTCTTGTGGAAGGTTTTGAAAAGATCATCCCAAGTGTTTTACCCGCTAATATCCGGTGGGGTTCGCCGGTCATCAATTTGTATTTAAGCGATGAACTCAAATCAAATATCTGCCAAATTTTTTCCTGGGAAAGATCATTTATAGAAATGAGACTCTCCCCTTTCATGTTGACTGCCATAAATTCCCTTATAAAAAAAGTTAAAAGTTTAATTGAACAAATTTATAAAGTTTTGTGAATGTTGCAAAGGAACTTCGTATAAAATCATTATTAAATTACATATTGAACTAATTTTATGCATAATAATTTTGGTTTTATAAATTTAAACACGAATTTCCACAGATAATGACGCATGTAAACCGATTATATCCGTGTTAAGCCATTTAATCCGCGTCTATGATTCCTTTTTCCTGCAATACGCTTTTTATGGTTACGGGACCTTGTTCCAAAAGTTCATAAACAACTCTTACCGAAGGTTTGTTTATTTTTAAAATCCTGCCGAGGTCAATCGGCGTACCTATAATTACCGAATCGCAGTTAGTGTTGTTTATAGTAGTTTCAAGATCTTCAATCTGCTGACTGCTATAGCCCATTGCAGGCAGAAGAATGCCAATCTTCGGATATTTTTTATAAGTATCAGTAATAGATTTTACGGTATAAGGTCTTGGATCAATTATTTCAGCTGCGCCATAATTACGGGCTGCAATAATACCCGCGCCGTATTCCATTTCACCGTGTGTTAATGTAGGACCGTCTTCAATTACAAGAACTCTTTTACCTTTTATTAATTCCGGGTAATCTACGGTTACGGGAGATGCGGCTTCAATAATTTTTGCTTTAGGATTGACAGATTTTATGTTATCCCGTACAATGTTAATATTTATTTCATTAACCGAATCAATTTTATTTATGATAGCAGCATCGGCAATTCTAAGAGAAGTATTTCCGGGGTAGTAATACATTTCATGTCCTGCCCTGTGAGGGTCAACAACGGTAAAAACGACATCCGATTTATAGAAAGGTATATCGTTATTACCGCCGTCCCAGATAATAACATCAGCTTCTTTCTCGGCTTCCCTTAAAATAGCTTCATAGTCAACACCGGCATATATAACACTGCCCATTGCAATATGAGGTTCGTATTCTTCCATCTCTTCAATAGTACATTCATATTTTTTAAGATCTTCAAGTGTTGCGTAGCGCTGCACTTTTTGCTTTACCAGGTCACCATAGGGCATGGGATGGCGGATTGATACGACTTTTTTACCGGCTTCCCGCAATATTTGCACAACTCTTCTCGAAGTCTGAGATTTACCTGAGCCTGTTCTAACTGCAATAACCGATACGACAGGTTTTATGCTTTTTATCATTGTTTCATCATTACCAAGAAGTCTGAATGAAACACCTGCAGAATTCACAATTGAGGCTTTGGTCATTACATAATTAAACTGAACATCGGAATAAGAAAAAACAACTTCGTCTACTTTCAAATCTTTTATCAAATCCACAAGGTCCTTTTCATCATAAATTTTTATTCCTTCAGGATATAACTTACCTGCTAATTCCGGGGGATAAATCCTGCCGTCAATATTTGGAATTTGCGCAGCAGTAAAAGCAACAACATTGTATTCACTATTATTCCTGAAATAGACGTTAAAGTTATGGAAGTCTCTTCCTGCGGCTCCCATTATGAGTATATTCTTAATCGACATGCCGGCACTCTTTTCCTTTCATTTCATTTCAATATTTGATTTTGGACACATTTTGGTTTCCATTTCTGTATATAATTCATATAAGTATGAAATTTTATACCATATAAGATAAAAATTAAAAATTTAAAAGTCTCCAAAAACTTTAAGAATTAATTTAAAAATATTTATACATTTTTTGGAATATTTATGGGATGATAATGTGAGGCTCACTTTTAAAGTAAGTCTTACATTGAAAAATGATAGTTCTTAGAAGCTGAAGTTAAATAAATAAAATAACTTCTTACATGGGGAATCTTACTAAACGTTAATACAGATCGATTAAACCTTGCTCCTGCAGGTACGCAACCCGCAAACAAAATGGTCATTCTACTGTTACACTTTTTGCCAGATTTCTCGGCTGATCAACATTCAAACCTTTCTTTACAGCAATGTGATATGCGAGCAGTTGAAGCGGCACTACAGTAAGAATAGGCATAAGCATTCTTATTGTATCGGGAATTTTAATGGAGTAATCAACAAGCTTATCGATTTGTGTATCATTCTCGCTTGCAATTGCAATAATTCTTCCGTTACGCGCTTTAATTTCCTGTATATTACTTAAGATTTTCTCATAGGTAGAATCTTTCGGAGCAATAAAAACTACAGGCATGTTATCATCAATTAAAGCAATAGGTCCATGCTTCATTTCGGCAGCAGGATAACCTTCGGCATGGATATAAGATATTTCTTTCAGCTTAAGCGCCCCTTCCAATGCAACCGGGAAGTTATAGCCGCGTCCCAGATACAAGAAATTATTTGTCTCTTTAAACTCATTTGCAATTTGCTCTATTTGAGCATTCAATTTTAAAATTGCAGAAATTTTGCCCGGAAGAGATTGAAGTTCTTCAACAATTGTTTTGCCATCAATAAGGCTCATATCTTTTTTCCTGGCGATAAGCAGCGTTATTAATGCCAATACAACAAGCTGGGAGGTAAATGCTTTTGTAGAGGCAACGCCAATTTCAGGGCCAGCATGAGTATAAACGCCCGCAAGGCTCTCCCGCGCAATCGAGCTTCCAACAACGTTGCAAATACCAAGAACCATAGCTCCACGTATCTTTGCTTCCCTTAATGCAGCAAGAGTATCTGCCGTTTCACCGCTTTGGGAAATAAAGAATATTGCATCATCTTTATTAATTACGGGGTTTCTGTAACGGAATTCTGATGCATATTCAACTTCAGTAGGGATGCGTGCAAATTGTTCAAGCATATATTCGCCTACAAGCGCGGCATGCCATGATGTACCGCAAGCGGAAATAATAATTCTTTTAGCATTGGCTAATTGATCAGCGACTATTTCGAGACCGCCAAGTTTTGAAGTACCTTTATCTAGAAGGAGCCTGCCCCGCATTGAGTTGCAGACGGATTCAGCCTGCTCCATAATTTCTTTCAGCATAAAGTGGGGATACCCGCCTCTGTCAATTTCATCAAGGCTCATTGTCACTTCATAAACTTCTTTTTCAATTTCTTTATCAAGGACTGTTTTTGTTATGAAATGGTTCCGGCTTATTTCCACTACTTCGCCATCTTCAAGATAAACAATTTGTTTTGTATAGGCTAAAATTGCAGATACATCAGAAGCGACAAAATTTTCATTATCGCCTATTCCAACAACCAGCGGCGAGCCTTTTCTGGCGGCAATTATTTTATCCGGTTCTTTTTCATAAATAACTGCAATGCCGTAAGTACCTTCTACTTCACTCAAAGCAAGCTGAACCGATTTGAATAGCGAATGTCCCTTTCGAAGAAAACTATCAATTAGATGCGGCAAAACTTCAGAATCTGTTTCAGTTATAAACGTATAGCCGAAATTTTCCAATCCTGCTTTAAGAGTTCTAAAATTTTCTATTATTCCGTTATGAATAACAAAAAGATTCTTTGCGGTGTTAAAATGAGGATGAGCATTTATTTCATTTGGGACGCCATGGGTAGCCCACCTTGTATGACCAATTCCAAGTTTTGCATTTAAATGCAGGCTTTCAATTTTATCCTCGAGAAGTGAAACCTTTCCTTTATTTTTAATAACCAGCGAGCGATCATCCTGTATTATTGCAATACCGGCAGAATCATAACCCCGGTATTCCAATCTTTTCAATCCATTAATCAAAATAGGGACACAGTTCTTTTCCCCGATATAACCTATAATTCCACACATTTAAGCCTCTGTTCGTTTATTATGAATATTATAAAGTAATATAATTGAAGAAACTTTAGGATAAAATTACAAAACTAATTAAACTTATAAAACCTATTAAAACCGGCATATAACTTTAGGTTAATGAGTAAGCGCTATGCCACCTCTTCCCGGCATTCATCCTTCGGAGTTCTAGAACAAGGGATTTGATTATTTATATTTCAATACAGACACTTCAAATCTTTAAAGTAATTTTTCGCAATGAGATCAGGCTAACGAGTGAGCCAATTACCGGGCCAATTAAGAGTGCAACAACGATAAATAAGCCGCCGTTAAAATTAAAAAATCTTCTTAATTCAATTAAATTTCCAAAATAAAAGAATAATGAATAGAATACTGCTAAAGAAATAATTCCCGCTAAAAGGCCTATGATAATCCCGTTAAAAACAATAGGCATTTTTATAGTTGACAGCTTTGCTCCGACCAATTTCATTGTTTCCAGTTCTTCATATTTTGATTTAATAATAAGCTTTATAGTACTGTAAATAATATAAATAGCAATAAAAAACAGGATGGCAGTAATTACAAAAATATATTTTTTTACTTTATCTATTTGTGATAAAATTCCATAAACAAATCCCTGCTGAAAAACAACATCATCCACTCCTGTTAACTGGGACAGTGAATCTACAATTTTATTCATGGAATCTTTTTCAACATATTTATCATTAAGAGTAACCTGAAATGAGGATGGGAGAGGATTGTAATCAAGCTGTTTCCTAAAATCTTCACCTGTTTCCTTAATGAAATTTCTTGCTGCTTCATCTTTACTTATATAATTAATTGTATTTATGTATTTTTTACTATTCAATTGTAAACGCAAAAGTTCAGTTTCTCTAACACTTATAGAATCCCTAAGAAATATATTAATATTTACATTTCTTTTTAGACCTTGCTGAAGTTCATTTGAGATTTGAATAGATATTAACGAAGCAATAATTAAAAAAACGGAAATGCTGATTGATATAAGCGAGAGAAAAAATGACGACTTTGCTCTTCCAATTAGCTTTACCGCTTCTTTTATCCAGAAAAAAATCATTTTAATTCTAAATTAATACAATAAAAATTACACCAATACTAATTTAACCAAAAAATAGTCAGAAACTTGTTTCATCTATCCATTCGGAAATAAGCCATTCTCCTGATTTAGGATCCTTTATAAATGACATATCGACTCTGCCTTCAAGGCTTATAACATCGGTCGGGCTAAAAGTAATTGTAAGATTGAATCCCCTAACAATTTCTGCCGAAGAAGAATCACTTGTTGACAAGACAATACCATTCCAGACTAAAGCCAGCTGCTGCGAATTTTGGAATAACCCGTAAGTAGTTTTCATTTCATCATCTCTTCCCCATGAAACATTATACCCCAAATCATAATCCGTATAAGTAAAGACAAAATTACTTGAAATTAATTTGCCATAAATTGAAGTATCTCTAAAAGTATAAGCATATTGAAAATTTTGGAAAACGCCGTCAGTGGTTTTTTGATCGGAGAGCGCCGATGAAGAGCCGTCAGAGCTAAGCGCCAATGCAGGAGCAAACGGATTTTCACAGCCGGAATAAAATAGAATAAAGAAAAATGATATAATTAGTATTTTATTGATAACTCCTCCCTTTCAAATCGCTCCAGCATGAGAGGCTGCTGTTTTTAGTATCCTGCCAATAATATATACTCCATATAGATTGTGAATTCCGGATCATATAAAATATTAAGGTACCCTGATAATTTGGGGGAAGCGTTGCATCATCCGTAGGGACATTTAAAGTATAAGATGCCGTATAAGCTATGCTGTCCCCATACGAAATTTCCGAAGTATTGGACAATGTTAAAGTTATATAAAGTTGAGAAGTTATTTTTGTTACTAAATTAGTAAGATATAATTCTTCATTTTTTTTACCCCAATTATCAGATAAAGTAGGATATTGAGTTAATGCGCTGCTTGAAGCAGAAAAAGTAAAATTTTTTGGAGTAAATGTAGAGTCGGAAAGGCAAGCCAGGTAATTCTGAACGTTTAAATCCTTTAAGGAGGCGACAAAATTTGAAATAAGCACATCCGGAGTAACTGCCTGCTGGAAGTCAGAACGCGCTTGATTAGGCTCCTCAGCACTTCTTGTTGTAAATAAATCACAGTTGCCAAGAAGAATTGCAAAAAATATAAAAAATAATCGCTTCATTTCTGAGCAATAATAATAATTCTCGGGGAATTTTCTAAGTCAAAATTATTTCCGGTATAATCACCAAAATATCTATATATTCTGAAACCTGCAGATGAAACAGCGCTAAATAGTTCATCTTTGCTGAACATCCGGACAGATTCAAAATATTCCTTACTGGTTCCATTCTTTTCAATTATTATTTGTTTTTTTACCCTGTCTCCTTTAATCAGTCTTTTCTGGATTATTATTTCATCCGAAAAATTATTTACTGATTCAGGCACAAGATTTTTCTCAATAAATCTACAGTTAAAAAAATCGAGCACAAAATACCCGGAATTATGCAAGTGATTATATGCGGTTTTAATTAACTTAAAATTTTCTTCATCTGATTCAAAATACCCAAAGCTGGTAAATAAATTTATCACAAGATTAAAACTGGCGCCGATAGAGAATTGCCTTAAATCCGAACGGATAAAATTAACCTTAACCTGCAGTTCATCAGCAGTCCTTTGAGCGATTGAAAGTAAATTTTTACTCAAATCGACAGCAGTTACATTGAAGCCCTTCTGTGCGAATAAGATTGCATGTCTTCCGGTGCCGCAAGCTAAATCCAAGATATTATCATTCGGCTTTAACTCAACATTACTTAATATTAGCTTGACGAGTTTTTTAGCATCTTCTTCATTACGGTTGCGATAAACATTTAAATATTCATCCGTATCAAACCAATCCTTGAACCATTCAATCATTATAATTCAATTCTTCCAATTACGGCTCTGCCAATAGTAGCTTCATCGGCAAATTCAATATCGCCACCGATTGGCAGCCCGCGGGCAATTCTGGATACTTTAACTCCAAAAGGTTTTACAAGCTTAGCAAGATAAAGGGTTGTAGCTTCTCCTTCCGTATCAGGATTTAAAGCAAGAATAATCTCACGGATTTCTTCCGACTCAAATCGTTTTATTAATTCTTTTATTTTAAGGGAATCGGCGCCAATACCGGAAAGCGGGGAAAGAACTCCGCCTAAGACATGATATAGTCCGTTAAATTCATTTGTCTTTTCAATAGCAAGGACATCATTAACACCTTCAACAATACATATTACAGATTTATCGCGTTTTTGATTTTTACAAATTTCACATAAATCATCGACAGAAAGGTTATAGCAGCGCAAGCAGAACCGAAGCTTAGTTTTTAATTCTTCAATTGCTTTAACAAAGCTATCCACCGACTCTTTGTCACTTTTCAAAATATGAAGAGCTAATCTTTGGGCAGTTTTTTTTCCAATACCAGGCAGCTTACTTAGCTCTTCTATTGCAATAATTAAAGGTTCGGCAATTTGCACTTTATAATCCAGGGATGTATAATTCCGGCGGAATCATTCCTTTAGTAACCTTAGCCATCTCTTCTTCTGCAAGTTTATTTGCTGAATGTAAAGCTTTATTTACGGCAGCAATCACTAAATCCTCTAAAATTTCTTTTTCATCGAGATTTATGACCTGCGGGTCAATAATTAAAGATACTAACTCTTTATTACAATTTGCAGTAGCTTTTATCATACCTCCTCCAGCTTCTTCGCTCACCGTCAAATTTCCCAATTGCTTCTGAACCTTTTGCATTTCTTCCTGTATTTTCTGAACATGCTTCATCATCCCTTGCATTCCACCCTTCATTAGCGCCTCCTGTCTAATTAATTCTACACTTATTAATATGATAATTTATAAATTTATGGTAAATATAATATATTCGATTGACTTTTTATACCTAATTTTTATAATTTCAGCAGTAAAAATTACGAAGGAAATGTTGGGGTTAAATAAATTGAACAATTTCAATGAATTTGAAGAAGATCTGCCGAAGAAAGATCTGCTTTTGGATGATAAAGATTATTTCGTGATCGAGTACTTTGATTTTTTATCTATAAACGGCGATAAAAAGATTAAAATTAAAAATTTGGGCGAGAAATTCGCATCAATAAATTCATTTTTTTTTGAATATCTAAAAGAATATCATATTCCAGCGGCATTTGTCAAAAACCATGACAAAACATCACTCAAATTCATAAAATACAAGAAATTTCCATTTTCGATAAAGATCTTTAATATAGTTGATAAAAGGACGGCAAAAATTTTTAATAAAAAAGAAGGAGAATTGTTAAGCCTTCCGATTTTTGAAATTCATTTGGGTAACGGTAAGGATTCTTTGATTTCCGAAAGCCACCTAATAGCTTTTGATTTATGCTCAATGGATGATTTTAAAATAATTAATAGGATTTGCTCAAAAGTTAATGCTGTTCTAAAATCATTCTTTGAAAGACGAGGTTATTTAATGGCAGAAACAAAATGCAGTTTTGGCAAATTCGAGGAAAAAATATTCATAGTTGATGATTTTACTCCACTCAGTTTAAAAGTAATTCCGTTAACAAAAGACGACAAAGGAATAGATCCCTACAAATTTACGACTTCTGCCGAAATAAGGCATTATACCGATCACCTACATAAATTAATGAGCGCCTGAACGATGTTTACTAAATACGGATATTCTACACTTGGAATAATAATAATTATTACTTTTATTTTAATCACAGTAAGTTTCTTTGTTAATAATTACTTTTTAAAATCGTTATTAATTATCCTGCCTTTAATTTTTCTTCTATTTTCCTTATACTTTTTTCGTAATCCGGACAGGACTGTTCCCAAAGCAGAAAATGTTATAGTTTCACCGGCAGACGGTAAAGTACTTTTTATTAAAGATGTTTACGATAATAAATTCATAAACGGTAATGCAAAACAAATTTCCATATTCATGTCGCTCTTTGATGTACATGTAAACCGGATTCCTATTGATGGGAAATTGGAATATATTAAATATCATAAAGGCGAATTTGTTGCCGCATTCGAGGATAAAGCTTCCGAAAATAACGAGCGGTGTGAATTTGGGATTAAAAGCAAATATGGGAAAATATTATTTACACAGGTTGCCGGCTTAATAGCAAGAAGAATTGTTTATGAAATTAAACAAGGTGATACGGTAAAAATTGGTGAGAGATTCGGAATGATTAAATTTGGAAGCAGGGTTGATATAATAGCGCCTGAGAATTGGACGGTGAAAGTTAAAAAAGGAGAACATGTTTTGGCAGGAGAAACAATTTTATTTGAGTGCACTACTTGCCAATCAGGCAGGCAGGACTGATAATGAACCGTTTTAGAGTAACACCTTCAGTAGTACCAAATCTATTTACCGCAATGAATATGTTCTGCGGTTTTCTTTCAATTATCAACGCGAGCCAGGGACAGTATTTCTATGCTGCAAGCTTAATCATAATAGCAGCTTTATTTGATGCGCTTGACGGGATGGTTGCACGCCTGACGCACTCCAGCAGCGAACTTGGGGTTGAACTTGATTCTCTTTCCGATTTAGTAAGTTTTGGAACGGCGCCTGCATTTTTAATTTATCAAACGCAACTTATCGCTTACAATTCAGCGGGGATTATTATTAGTTCCCTATTAATGGTTGCAGGGGGATTCAGGCTTGCAAGATTTAATGTTCAGCTAGTAGGTTTTGAGAAGTCACATTTCACAGGCTTGCCCATCCCTTCTTCTGCAATAACTATTGCAGCATTTGTAATTAACTATTACCAAAAGGATACCGGGTTTCAACCTCCTTTTTCATATGTTACAATCCCGCTTGTTATTATTCTTTCACTTCTAATGGTAAGCACTATAAAATATGATAGTTTACCTAAATTTACTTTAAATGGAATAAAGGAGAAACCAATTCATTTTGGTTTTCTTATACTTGCAGCAATTTTAATTATAATTACTTCTGGTAAGGCGCTTTTCTTTATCTTTGTTTTCATTGTACTATTTGGTATTTTTCGGCATATTTTTTATATGCTTGCAAAAAAAATCTGATTTATTTTATTCAATCTTAAAAACAAAGGTAAATAATTTGTTTAAAGCTAAAGTTCTAATAAAACGCAGACCGTCTATTCTTGATCCGCAGGGAAAAGCAGTAGAAAAAGGAGCATTTCACCTGGGGTTGACAAATATTAAAGATACAAGAATCGGCAAATACATTGAATTCACAGTTGATACTAGTGATCGTCAATCTGCGGAAAAAGAAGTAAATGATTACTGCAAAAAACTTCTCGCAAATCCCATAATGGAAGATTACGAATTCACATTAGAAAGCGAGAAATGAAACCTAAATTCGGTGTTGTTATATTCCCCGGCTCTAATTGTGATCATGACGCTTATTATTCTCTAAAAAAGATAATGAATGCAGAAGTGACATTTTTATGGCATAAGGACCGCGATCTTCAGGATTCAAAAGTGATAATTTTACCCGGCGGATTTGCATACGGAGATTATCTCCGCTGCGGAGCTATTGCAAGGTTTTCACCTATAATGAATTCCGTAATTGAATTTGCAAACAAAGGAGGTATAGTTGTAGGAATTTGCAACGGTTTTCAGATACTGCTTGAAGCAGGCCTCCTTCCCGGCGTTATGATAAGAAATAAATCTCTTCAATTTGTCTGCAAAGATATTTACCTAACAGTTATTAATAAAAATACGATTTTTACCGGCAACATAAACACCGGGACACCTCTTAAAATACCTGTTGCGCATGGTGAAGGGAATTATTTTACAGATGATGATACTCTAAAATCTTTGCAGGATAATAATCAAATAGTCTTTCAGTATTCTTCAAAAGACGGGTTGTATGCAGAAGAATTTAACCCGAACGGGTCTACTTTGAACATTGCAGGTATTATGAATAAAAGCGGCAATGTTATGGGAATGATGCCGCACCCTGAAAGAGTATGCGACCCCGTGCTTGGTAAAACCGATGGGCAGATGATATTTAGTTCTATAATAAACAGTGTAAATTAATAAGAATTAAAATCAT
>CAZUCY010000012.1:30192-47470 GCA_964618785.1 uncultured Ignavibacteriaceae bacterium
CAGATGATATTTAGTTCTATAATAAACAGTGTAAATTAATAAGAATTAAAATCATATTGAATCTTAGGCGTTAGTGAATGAATAATTATATTCATTGTGTTACTTACTTATTCGATACAAAATAAATTCCCAATTTTGTATAAGGACTTGATAAAGGCATAAAAGAATTTAGAAGTGTTTTGAAAAATGTTGAATATGAAATTAACAGCTCCGAAAATGAAAAGGTGATGAAAAGAAGTAAAATAGTGGCTTTAATATAAGATAACTTAATATATTAATAGAGGTGAAATTATGTTTGAAGATTTAAGCATGGGAAAATTACTGGTTATCATGCTTGTTATAGTAATTTTATTTGGTTCAAAGAAAATTCCGGATTTAGCACAGGGATTAGGTAAAGGCATCCGAGAGTTTAAGAAAGCACTTAAAGATGTTGAAGACGAAGTTAAAAAACCGGCAGGTGATAATAAATCCGACAGTAAACCGGAGAACAAATAAGAGTACTAATATAAATATTCTTTTCAACCCGGAAAGATATAATGGACAGATTTGATTTAATTTTAGAAAAATCATAAAATAATTTAGGAATATCGATGTTTGAAGATCTAAGTTTTGGGAAATTGATCCTTATTATTCTTGTTATTGTAATATTATTCGGCTCTAAGAAGATACCTGATTTTGCGCAGGGACTCGGAAAAGGTATTCGCGAATTCAAAAAAGCTCTTAAAGGTGAAGATGAAAATAAGGATAGTTCCGAGAAGAAACCTGACGACAAAGAATTAAAATAGCGCCCATCAATCATTTCAAATTCCTTACGTGTTTTTTTTGGCGCTTAGGATGAGTATAATTAAAATAAATTGCGGGATTACCATTGCTGTCTTATAAAAATTATAAAGAGAAATTAGAAAAAATCAGAAAAGGAGAACTTTCTCTTAAGGAGAATGTTGCTTACTTCCTTAATGAAATAGAAATCAACAAGCATTTAAATGCATTTAACTTTGTTTTTCCTGATGAAGCAATAGAACAGGCAGTTAAAGTTGAAGAGAAAATTAAATCCAGCAAGCACGGCAAATTGGCGGGATTAGTTTTAGCCGTAAAAGACGTTTTATCCATAAAAGGGAAATCGCTGACATGCTCATCAAAGATATTAAAAGATTTCACAGCGTTATACAACTCGACAGCAGTTCAAAGATTAATTGACGAAGATGTTATAATTATCGGCAAAACAAACTGCGATGAATTTGCAATGGGATCCTCAAATGAAAACTCAGCATTCGGCAATGTACTAAACCCTGTTGATAATTCAAGAGTGCCGGGCGGCTCAAGCGGAGGATCGGCTGCGGCTGTAGCAGCGGGTTTATGCGATGCAGCTTTGGGAACAGACACAGGCGGATCAATCAGGCAGCCCGCTTCTTTTTGCGGTGTATTCGGATTGAAACCTACCTACAGCAGAATTTCGAGGTATGGACTCACGGCTTATGCTTCTTCATTTGATACGATAGGAGCTTTCGCACGAAATACAGAAGACATTGCGGCTATACTTGAAATCATGTCCGGATGGGATGTTCATGATTCAACTTCATCCAAAAATACGGTTCCTGATTTATCCGGTAATCTTTCTCTCAACAATAAAAGACTTAAGCTCGGTTTCGCACGTGAGTATTTCGGCGAAGGACTATCACTTGAGGTAAAGTCGGCAATTGAAATAGTAATGGATAAACTGAAAAAGGACGGCTTTGAAATAGAAGAAATCAGCCTTCCCCATTCAGAGTACACAATAGCAACTTATTATATACTAACAACTGCTGAAGCATCATCTAATCTTGCCCGTTATGACGGCGCCCGTTACGGTTACAGATCGGAAAACAGTTCTTCATTACTTGAGATGTATAAATCTTCACGTTCGGAAGCTTTTGGCTCTGAAGTGAAAAGAAGAATTATGCTTGGCACTTATGTACTTTCCGCAGGATATTATGATGCATATTACCGCAAAGCTCAGAAAGTAAGAAGATTTATTAAAGATGATTTTGACGAAGCATTTAAAAAAGTAGATATTATCCTTACTCCCACATCCCCTTCGCCAGCATTTAAACTTGGTGAAAAGACAAGCGACCCGCTTGAAATGTACTTAATGGATATATATACAACCTCGACTAATCTTGCCGGAATACCCGGAATCAACATCCCTATAGCAAAAAGTTCCGAAGGTTTACCAATCGGGTTACAGTTGCTTGCAGACCAGTTTAATGAAACTGATCTCTTAAAAATGAGTTACTATATACAAGAAAATATCTTGTAATATTTTCTAGGTTGGACAGATTTGCGCTACCGGTAAAGAATATTACTTTAGCCTACTGCTCCGGAACTCTAATCACGGTGCAATTGAAGCCTTTAATAACCTGGAAAATTTTAGTACATTCCTAATAAATTATTCGGCAAATAAATGAGATTGTTTATTATTTTCGCAGTAAGTCTTTTGGTTACATCTTCCTATGCGCAAAGTCCTAATTCGAAAAGGGAACACGATCCTCAATTCATTCAGATTTTTTTTCATTTCGGCAAATTTGATGAACTTGATACATTCCACGGCACATATCAAAAAGACATAGTTCCAGGTATAGCCAAGACTACAATGTGGCTAACCACGAGAGAACAAGAAATCATACTTACCAAACTCGAACGGTTAAGATTCTTTTCATTGCCCGATACTGTAATTCATCTGCCACAAAATCAGCGCATATCTCCAAACCTTGGTCAACAAGTATTAAGAATTAAATACAAAGACATGGAAAGAATTATTACCTGGGATTTCGGAGTTGGCACTGGACAAAAGGTTATGTATTTTATAAAAGGAATAGAAGAATTGCTGTACGACATTATTGTCTCTAAACCGGAATACATAGCTCTTCCACCTGCTAAAGGTGGATATCAATAATTTTTAATATAAAAACCACGGAGGTTCAGATTAATTAAACAGGGGATTTTTTATGCGATTGGCGATATGCTTTAACCGGGGAAATAAAAGGCTAATTATCAGCCTACAATAAATTGTTAATTTATGCTAAAAATTTAAAAATGATTTTCGTTATCTTTACAAATAAGATTAATCCAAACAAAAAAGAAAAAGCAGCATGAGTATCTTAATCGACAAAAAGACGCGCCTATTGGTACAGGGAATAACCGGCGGAGAGGGTTCTTTTCATACGCAGCAAATGATTGAGTACGGAACTAAAGTAGTTGCAGGAGTTACGCCAGGTAAAGGCGGTACAGAATTTTTAAATATCCCCATTTATAACACGGTTGAACAAGCAGTTAAAGAACAAAAAGCAAATGCATCCGTTATTTTCGTTCCGCCTGCTTTCGCCGGAGATGCTATCTTAGAAGCTGGAAGTTCGGGAATTAAGGTTATAGTTTGTATAACTGAAGGTATTCCGACAGCAGATATGATTAAGGTTTACAATTCAATAAAGAATAAAGATGTAGTACTCATCGGTCCTAACTGTCCCGGAATAATTTCCCCCGGAAAAGCCAAAATAGGCATTATGCCTGGTTTTATTCACAAACCCGGGAAAATTGGTGTAGTTTCCCGCAGCGGCACATTAACTTATGAGGCAGTAAAACAATTATCCGATATTAATCTTGGGCAATCTACTTGTGTTGGTATCGGCGGTGATCCAATAATAGGTTCAAGATTTATCGATATTATTAAATTATTTAATGAAGATCCTGGTACCGAGGGCATTGTTATGATTGGTGAAATTGGCGGAACTGCAGAAGAAGAAGCCGCATTGTTTATAAAAAAATATGTAAAAAAACCTGTTGTAGGATTTATTGCAGGAAAAACAGCACCAGCCGGAAGACGAATGGGACATGCAGGCGCAATTATTTCCGGCGGGAAAGGCACAGCTATTGAAAAGATGGATGCTATGAAAAAAGCAGGAATCAAAATTGTAGAAAGTCCTGCAGATATAGGTTTGGCTATGTTTAAAGAAATTGAAACTTTGACAAAGACATCACCGGTTAAACCGAAAGCTGCGACTTCAAGAAGACCGGCTAATGCTTCAATAAAGAAAGATATAAAAGGATCCTTAAAAAGCAAAAAGTCGGCTAAGAAGAAAAGATAAATTCAGAATAAGTATTTGATAGAAATATAAGGAGAAACATTTGGGCGATAGAACACTTGCAATTATAAAACCTGACGGCGTAAGAAAAAATTTAATAGGGCAGATAATTACAAAAATAACGGAAGCCGGATTTAAAATTAAAGCTTTAAAAATGGTTAGGCTTACAAAAGAATCAGCAGGCAGCTTTTATGAAGCGCACAAGGGAAAACCGTTTTTTAATGGACTGATTGAATATATGACTTCCGGTCCCTGTGTTCCCATTGCTTTAGAAAAGGGAGATGCCGTTTCAGATTTTAGAAAACTAATAGGAGCGACCGATCCTACCGAAGCAGCTGCGGGAACAATCAGGAAGCTTTATGCAGCCAGCAAAGCTGAAAATGTAATTCATGGTTCGGATTCCGATGAAAATGCAGCTATTGAAATAATTCATTTTTTTTCAAGAATAGAATTATTAGATAATTCCGGAATTTAATTTAAAATTTTAATTAAAAAATCTAATTATATAAAAGGAAGTGATAATGAAAAAAATATTAGCGTTATTCATCCTGAGTATTCTCTTGTTGGGATGTAATAAAAAGACAGAAAACAAAGCGGAAGATTTAAGCAGCAAACTGAAAGTAGATACAACCCAAATTAAAACCGTACCTCTTGATAATCCCAATGTGAATTTTTCCATTCACTTTAAATTTCAAAAAGGACAAACTTATCACTACCGTCTTGCTTCATTTACGGATGAAAAAAAATCGTTTAAAGCCGACAGTATAATTACCCAGGCAGTTAAACAGAGTATAATATATTTAGCTGACATAAAACTTAATGATATAGATAAAGACGGCGTAATGGAATTCTCATGCAATATACCTTCTATCCTAATGAACGCTATAGCAAACGGTCAGGTACTTAATTATCAATCGGGAAAGACAAAGGATTCGACCGAATTAAAAAATTATGCTCAATACGAATCATTAATTAATAATCCCTTCAGCCTCCGGGTAGGAAAAAACGGCGGCATACTGGAAATTTTCCGAGCAGATAAAATTGTAGATAGATTTCTCCAATTGCAAAAAGCTCCTCCAACAGTATCGAATGAGCAAAAAGAAGGATTACGAAATAATATAACTCAGGAAGAATTAAAACCGCTCTTAATTCAAATATTCAGAGAAATGCCATCAAATACCTTGATGAAAGATTCCTCATGGGCAAACCCGCAGCAAGAATCACAATTCCTAATATTTAAGCTTCAAAATACTAATTTATTTAAAATAACAGGCTTGGAAAAATACGGCAGCGATACACTTGCAGCAATTGATGCCGGGCTGAAAAGTATTGTTTCCGGGGATACTAAGTACGAAGAACACGGAACAAAAGTAAATTTTAAGAGACCTCAGCCTACAGCAAGCGGAACAATTTATTTTAATTTAACTAAAGGATGCATTCAGAAATCAAATGTAAAAACGCAGGTTAACATTTCTTACACAATGGAAGGGCCTTCACCTAAGGGAAGAATGCAAAAAGGTCTTATAACCGATAATGTGAATAGTTCGAATATTTTAGAATTACTTTAATAGATAATGCGGGCCGGAGAGATTATCCGGTCCGCATCTATTTTCTACTTTAGAATAAAATGCCCCATCTTATCACGTTTGGTTTTCAGGTACTTTAAATTATTTTTATTTGGCGGAATTTCGATTGGTACCCGTTCAACAATTTCAAGTCCATAACCTTTTAACCCGATAATTTTTTTAGGATTATTAGTAAGAAGCTTTATCTTTCTTACGCCGAGGTCCAACAAAATTTGAGCGCCGATCCCATAATCACGTAGATCAGGTTTGAATCCCAAAGCTTCATTCGCCTCGACAGTATCTTTTCCCTCATCCTGCAGATGATAAGCACGTATTTTATTTAGCAGCCCGATACCCCTGCCTTCCTGCCGCATATAAACAACAACACCGGCATCTTCTTTACCAATCATTTCAAGAGAAGCGTTTAGCTGATCATGGCAGTCGCACCGGAGAGAATGGAAAACATCGCCGGTAAGGCATTCCGAATGCATCCTTACAAGCACGGGTTTTTCCGGATTTATCTCGCCTTTAATTAGAGCAATATGTTCTTTACGATCAATCCGGTTTGTATATATTTTAACGATGAACTCGCCGTAAACTGTAGGTAACTTAGCCCCGGAAATTTTTTCTACCAATCTTTCTTTTCTAAGTCTGTACTCAATCAGGCTTTTAACTGTAAGAATTTTAATTTTAAATTTTTCAGCAACTTTCAATAAGTCAGAGGTCCGAGCCATTTTGCCGTCATCATTAAGGATTTCGCACAAAACACCAACAGGCTGCAAGTTTGCGAGTTTGCAAAGATCAATAACCGCTTCCGTATGACCTGCACGCCTTAAAACCCCTTCATCTAATGCACGAAGCGGGAAGATATGTCCCGGGCGCGCAAAGTCATCTGCTTTAGAGTTTTCATCAACTATTTTCTTAATCGTGATAGCTCTGTCACTCACGGAAATGCCTGTTGTAGTTCCTTCTTTAGCATCAATCGTAACAGTAAATTGAGTTCCGTGCAAAGCAGAATTAGAATCTACCATTAAAGAAATTCCGAGTTGATCCAATCTCTTACCGGTTGCCGGAGTACAAATCATTCCCCTGCCGTACATAGTCATAAAATTGACTATTTCAGGAGTTATAAATTCGGCTGCACAAACAAAATCCCCCTCATTTTCTCTGTCTTCATCATCAATAATAATAAGAAGCCTGGCGTTCCTAAACTCTTCAATAGCCTCATCAACTGAACAAAACATTCTATCTCTACCTTTTTTATTCCCAAACTTAATTAACAACAAAATATTAAATTTAGTTTAAAATTTAAATGATACGGAATTAATCAATTGATTTCTTTAGCGCCGGCAGGTATTATTGTTGCAATAGCGGAACGTTCATATTTCAACTTCACATTATCGCTTACCTGCAATAGCACGGTTTTTTCATCAATATGGACAATAGTACCATGCAATCCCGCGCTAGTAATTACTTTATCGCCTTTCTGCATATTAGAAAGCAATTTTTCTCTATCTTTTGCTCTCTTTTGTTGCGGTCTTATAATCATAAAATAAAAGATAAGAAAGATAGCGCCAAACATAATTATTGTGCTATACATACTTCCACCGCCGCCGCCGTTTGGCGGAGGCGCCATTGCTAATATAGAATTCAATTAATCCTCCGATTAGTTATTTACGTTTAATGATATTTTAGAAACAATCTCTGATTTCCATTCCGTGAAATTTCCATTTTTTATATGATCCCTGGTATCCTTAACAAGATTCAGGTAATAATGAAGATTGTGAATACTTGCAAGCTCAAGTGCAAGAATTTCTCCTGCCATGAATAAATGTCTTAAATAAGCTTTTGAATAATTCGAACAAGTATAACAATTACAATTTTCATCTATGGTACCAAAATCATTTTTATACCTTGCATTTCTCATCGATAAAACCCCGGCAGAAGTAAACAGATTTGAATTACGAGCATTCCGGGTAGGCATAACGCAATCAAACATATCTATCCCTCTTTCAACAGCCTCAAGAACATTTTCAGGCTTACCTACACCCATTAGGTACCTTGGTCTGTCTTTAGGCAAAAACCCAGTTATAAAATCAACCATATCATACATAACTTCCGTAGGTTCGCCTACAGCCAGACCACCAATAGCATAACCGTCGAAATCAATATTTAAAAGATCAACTGCCGATTTTTCTCTTAAATCTTTATAAACACTTCCTTGTATAATTCCAAACAGGAACTGTTTATGTCCGTATAAAGACTGCGAATTATCAAAAGCTTCTTTATTTAATATTGCCCAGTCAGATGTTAATTTTATCGATTTTGCAGCATATTGATATTCGCATGGATAAGGCGTACATTCATCAAGCGACATCATTATATCAGAACCAATTACCCTTTGAATTCCTACTACCTTTTCAGGTGTAAAAAGATGCTTTGAGCCGTCGATATGCGAACGGAATTCAACGCCGTCCGTTTTAAGCTTCCTTAACCCGGAAAGACTGAAAACCTGATACCCACCGCTATCGGTCAAAATCGGCTTGTACCAATTCATAAACTTATGAAGACCGCCTGCGTCTGATAACACTTCAGTTCCCGGTCTTAAATAAAGATGATAAGTATTAGAAAGAACAATTTGCGCACGAATATCATATTCTAAGTAGCTTTGATTGACAGCTTTAACAGTTCCCTGCGTACCAACCGGCATAAAGATAGGTGTTTCAACAATTCCGTGCTCAGTTTCAAAATAACCGGTTCTTGCTTTAGAATTCTTCTCTTCAGCAGTAATATTTAATTTTAACAATTTAACCTATTACGCGATGACAAATCAATTTTTTTATTGATTACAAATTTACGGTTATTTCTTAACAAGAACCAAAAAAGTGAACAAGTAATACTTTTAGATTTTATTATTATTAGAAATTTCTTCTTATTTTTGCCGGTGAATTTTTAAATCGACTGTTTGTAAATCTATTGTAATCTTTAATCAAGCTCTGACTGAATAAAAAATTGAGATTTAATTAAGGGATATTATGTCTGAAAATAAAAGAAGAGTAGTCATAACAGGTATGGGAGCTTTAACTCCAATCGGGTTGACTGTAGAGGAGTTTTGGAATAGCATGATGAATTGTGTAAGCGGGTGCGATTATATAAAGAATTTTGATGCATCCCGCATCGAGACAAAATTTGCATGTGAATTGAAAGGATTTAATCCTGTAAATTATATGGATAAGAAAAGCGCAAGAAGGCTGGATCCGTTTAGTCAATATGCAATGGGGGCAGCTAAAATGGCAATCAAAGATTCAGGGCTTGAACCGGAGAAAATGCCTCTTGAAGATAAGCAAAGAACCGGTGTTATTTTCGGCAGCGGTATCGGCGGGTTTAATACCTTCTATAAGCAGTCCATAATCAATCATACCGAAGGGCCGGACAGAGTATCGCCCTTTTTCATCCCTATGATGATACCCGATATTGCCAGCGGCATGATTGCTATTGAATATGGTTTTCAGGGACCTAACTATTGTATTGTTACTGCATGTGCAACTGCTAATAATAATATGATTGATGCCTATTTGCTTATCAGCAACGGATTAACAGACAGAGTGGTATCAGGCGGAAGCGAAGCAGGCGTCGTTGAAATAGGTATTGCGGGCTTTAATGCTTCAAAAGCCCTTTCAACAAGAAATGATGATCCTAAAACTGCAAGCAGACCTTTTGATGCTACCAGGGACGGCTTTGTAATAGGTGAAGGAAGCGGCGCTCTTATTCTTGAAGAATTAGAGATTGCAAAAAAAAGAAACGCTAAAATCTATGCAGAAATTATAGGGGTTGGGCTTTCCGCAGACGCATATCATATTACTGCACCGCATCCTGAAGGAACCGGAGCTATTCTTGCTATGGAAATGGCAATTAAAACCTCAGGGATAAGTAAAAAGGATGTCGATTATATAAATATGCATGGTACGTCAACTCAGCTTGGTGATATTTCTGAAACAAAGGCTATTAAGAAAGTTTTCGGTGAGTACGCATATAAAATGAATGTCTCTTCGACAAAAAGTATGGTTGGACATTTGCTCGGCGCTGCCGGCGCTGTTGAAGCCATTGCCTGCATTCTTGCAATTAAAAATAATATAGTTCCACCGACAATAAATTATACAACTCCCGATCCTGAATGCGATTTAAATTATACATTTAATAAACCGCAGAAACGAGATGTTGAAGTAGCAATAAGTAATGCTTTTGGATTTGGCGGGCATAATACATCTATTGTTTTCAAACGATATAGTGAGTAGTTCAAAACAATGCAAGTAGGACAGCCTGCCCGGCATTTGGAATGATTTAATTCTTAAATTATTATATACTACGAACAATTTTTACTTTTCCTTAATAAAATACCCAATAATTTAAAAAATGATTTTTAATTTTCCTTTAATTAAGTTACATAAACGAACTTTCATTTAATTTAAATTAACACCCTGCTAAATGTTTAACTAATATTAAAGGAGAATTATGGATCGTTCAATGGTTACAACGGCATTTACAATTGATGGTTACAGGATCGTCAAAAATCTCGGTTTAGTTAGAGGTATCACAGTCCGATCAAGATCGATATTCGGCACCCTAGGAGGAACTCTCCAAACTATATTCGGCGGGAATATTACTTTGTTCACTGAATTATGCGAAAAAACCCGTGAAGATTCATTTGAAATTATGCTTCAACATGGAAGCGCAATGGGCGGTAATGCAATTATCGGGATAAGGTACGATACTACAGAAGTACTGCAAAGCGTAAGCGAAGTCCTTTGTTACGGAACCGCAGTAGTAGTTGAAAAGATATAATCCGTATTGACTAATATAAAAGCGGCGCTTCAACTGAATAATGCCGCGGAAATTTGAATATATGTTTTATGTTATTCAGTTCCGATACATCTGAACGGCATATTAACAGCATAAATGTCATCAAACAAATCAATTAGAACCGCCTTGCGGTGGCATGGTGCATTAATAATCATTACATTATACAGTACAAGAAAAAATTTATCAATTTCATAACTATTAATCCACATAACATGTTATTTAATTAAAGATCCTTATGGAACAAATCATTAAAATAATAAATATAGCCAATGCCGAACACTATAATTGGGGAAATAATTGCGATGGTTGGCATCTGGTAAATAACGATAAGCTTAGTATAATCCGGGAAAAAATGCATCCGGGTAGTTCGGAAGTAATGCACTACCATCAGAAATCCGGACAATTTTTCTACATACTTTCGGGTACAGCTTGTATGGAAGTGGAGGATAAGAGATATATTTTACTTTCGTCCGATGGAATTGAAATCCCCCCTCATATTCCTCACAGGATATTTAATGATTCAAGCGAGGAATTAAATTTTATTGTTGTTTCTCTTCCTAAAAGTCACGGTGACAGGATTGAAGTTAACCGATAAAAACATTAAAATTATAAATAATGAAGATATATTATGCGCAAAAGAAAAAGCTTCAAAAAATTCGATTTGGAATATGGCATTTAACTGCTTAAGAAACTTGTAACATAAAAAATTCAGAGTAAATACCTTATAACATTTTATTATAATTATGTAACACAATATGAATCTGCAGGTATTAAATTTGAATCAAATATTACAGAAATAATTTTATAAAGATGAAGGAGTTAAAAATGACAGTGAAAGAATTTAGAATAGAAGGGATGTCCTGCGGGCATTGTGTAATGGCAGTAAAAAAAGAATTAAGTAAACTTACCGATATAATTGTTGATGATGTACAAATCGGTAATGCCAAGATACAGTACGACGAAAATAAAATAGCTGAAAAAACTATTGTGGACGCAATTGAAGAAGCCGGGTACAAAGTAACGAGATAAAAAGCTGAAGCGTAGAGAGCAGAGAGCGTGGAGCAATGCATAAAAACAGAAAAAAAATATGAAAACATTAACACTCCCTGTTGAAGGGATGACATGCGCAAGCTGTGTTGCAAGAATTGAAAAAACTTTAAACAAGTCAGACGGGGTGAACAACGCAGTTGTTAATCTTGCCACTGAAAAAGTAACTTTTTCTTATAATGAAAGCGTAACAGATATACCCAAGCTTGCAGCCATTGTTGAAGATGCTGGATATAAGCTTATAACTCCTATGCCGGGGGAGACCGAAAAGGAAGCAGATGGAACCGGAAGTGCATTAAATAACTCTGAAGAACTTCATCATAAAGAATATTATAAGCGGCTGAAGTCAGAATTTATATTTGCATTAGTAATGGCCATTCCAATAATGTTTATAAGCATGGTTGAAATGACAAGCTGGTTCCAAAATCTTGTCACCTTTCCAATGGATTACGTCTACAAGTTATTATTCCTAGCCTCATCACTTGTAATGTTTATTTCCGGGAGAAGATTTTTTATTACAACATGGAAGCTGTTAAAGCATTTTTCTGCGGATATGAACACACTTGTTGCCGTAGGAACAGGAACAGCTTATATATACAGCACTATTGTTGTGCTTTTCCCGAATTTGATTTCTATTAATGAACAGGGCAATCATATATATTTTGATACGGCAGTAACGATAATTACTCTTATTTTAATGGGAAGGCTGCTTGAAGCAGGGGCAAAGGATAAGACTTCATCAGCTATAAAAAAACTTATGGGCTTGCAGCCAAAAACAGCAAGAGTGATTAGAAACGGTAATGAACTGGATATATTTATCAGCGAAGTAAAAATAAACGATATTGTAGTTGTAAGGCCGGGAGAAAAAGTTCCTGTTGACGGCATGATAATAAAAGGCAGCTCATCAATTGATGAATCTATGGTTACAGGCGAAAGTATTCCCGTTGATAAAATTGTAAATGATAAAGTTACCGGCGGAACAATAAATAAAAACGGAAGTATAGAATTCAGAGCTTCTGCTGTAGGCAGAGGTACTGTTATTGCACAAATTATTAAACTGGTTGAGCAAGCACAGGGTTCTAAAGCGCCTATCCAAAGCCTTGCAGATAAAATTTCATCGGTCTTTGTTCCGACCGTAATAAGTATTGCGCTGTTAACCTTTCTCATCTGGTATTTTGTCGTGGGTGCATTATTTACAACCGCTATGATAAATTTTATTGCAGTGCTGGTAATTGCCTGCCCGTGCGCATTGGGACTGGCAACACCTACAGCCATAATGGTCGGAACCGGATTAGGAGCTTCAAACGGGATTTTAATTAAGAACGCAGAAAGCTTTGAATGCGCTCATAAAATAGATACGGTTGTATTGGATAAAACGGGAACAATAACAACAGGGAAACCTGTTGTAACAAATATAAGAACTTTTCAACCTGAATTTGATGAGCAAAAACTTATCCAGATTATTGCTTCCATAGAAAATAAGTCCGAACATCCTCTTGGGCAGGCAATAGTTGACTATGCAAATGAGAAAAACATTCCTTTGCTGGATATCAGCGGGTTCAATTCCGTGACCGGACTTGGACTTAAGGGGTCTGTTAACGGTTTAGCCGTTACTGCAGGGAATATCTTAATGATGAACAAGTATTTCATCGAGACTAAAGAGGCGGATAAAGATGCAATGAATTTTTCCGACGAAGGTAAAACTACAATTTTTGTTTCAATCAACGGAAATCTTGCAGGCTTAATAGCAGTTGCGGATACAATTAAGCCCGGAACAAAAGAAACAATTCTTGCTCTGAAAAAATCCGGCAGCGGAATTGAAGTGATTATGATTACGGGTGATAATGAAAAAACTGCACAGGCGATTGCTCATGAAGCGGGAATAGAGAATGTAATTGCTGATGTTCTGCCACAAGACAAAGCAATACATATAAAAAAACTTCAGGAGAAAAGAAGAGTGACTGCAATGGTTGGAGACGGAATTAATGACTCCCCTGCCCTTGCACAGGCTGATGTTGGAATTGCAATCGGCACAGGAACCGATATTGCAATTGAAACTTCGGATATAACCCTTATAAGCGGAGATTTAGCCGGAGTAGGAAAAGCAATAAAATTATCACAGAGAACACTGCGCACGATAAAACAGAATTTATTCTGGGCTTTTGTTTATAATGTAATTGGTATTCCAATTGCAGCGCTTGGGTTGTTAAACCCGATTTTTGCCGCCGCTGCAATGGCGTTTAGCTCTGTAAGTGTGGTGACAAATTCGCTGATGCTGAAGAGAACGAAAATTTAAATTCATATAAATGTTATAGTATCCAAGGCGAAAGTTTACTTGTGACAAAAGGAATGATTTTTTACATACTGAAGTTAGGCAAATGATATTTAAAGTAGCCCCGACATTTATGCCGGGGATCGCTAGATTACAAAACAAGTTCGGTTTTAGCCAAAATGATATGAAAATTGTGGCTTGGACCATAATCTCATCCGTTTCCGGCGTAAAAGCCAATAAAGTCCGGGCTTTATTATTCCCCGAGTTAAAACTCGGGGCTACTTCTAAAATTTTTAATATCTGCTTAACTGCAGTTACATATTAAAATCATTAAGTTTACTTTCTATATCAGCGTTTAATCATTGTAATTTCCAACTTTTTTCTTCCACCCATTCAGCAACCGTCATTTTAAGTAAGAAATAATAGAAGTAGTAAAATGCAAGTGGAATAAGAAATAAGAATATAAAATTATCGACATGCCTAAAAAATAAAAGCAGAAGGATCATTGGTAAAATTACGAGTAATAAAAAAAACGTTATCCAGCCAAATCTTTTTTCCTTAAAAAGCACAAAAAGCATATATGGCGCGAAAATTATTGCAGCAATAACTAATAAGAATATAAATACAGAATTTAAAATTGATAATAAAAATAGAATACCATCAGATAATTTATATTTAAGAATTTTATTTAGCCTGCTAAGTTCATTTAGGCTTAATATTTCTCTATAATTATCCGGGTTTATAATTTCGTCCATTTCAAATCAAAAGTATTTAGTATGCAAATTCATTAAAAGTAATTGTTTAAAATAAGAATATAAACAATAATATTTTATAATAATTTTCCGATACGTCCCATCTGATCCCATTATACCATGAAATACCGTAATCAAATTGCGACCAGGCAATTAGAAACAACTTCCCAATTAAATGGTCTTATGGTAAAAAACCCAAGACACGAATGCCAAGATGTTAGTACTATTTTATATAAACTATGGTTTTTTATTAAAAATAAAATATGGACATGAATATATTAATGCATATAATTAAATAAAAATTTTAAAAAGATAAACAGATTATTAAGTTTTATGAATTAAGATTAGCAATAATAAAGAAAAGGCGCCTCAAGGGCGCCATACAGAAACTTTGGGATAGACTATTCGCGCGGTTTAGCTTTATTAACCACAATATTCCTGCCCTGATATTCGGATTCATTTAATGCATTGATTGCATTATCTGCGTCAGACTGGTTCTCCATTTCAACGAAACCAAATCCTTTCGACCTACCGGTTGCACGATCTTTTACAATTTTAGCCGAAACAACAGTTCCGTGTGCTTCAAAAATAGACTGTAACCCCTTATCGTCTACTGACCATGGTAAAGAACCAACAAATAACTTGTAACTCACTTAATAACTCCAAAAAAATTAAAATAAATATTCCCGGGATATCCGGGCCGGTCTAATACCGGAGATTGAAAGTTACACATAATATTCTTGATAACCTAATAAAATATATAATAATGTGCAGGAATCACAATAATAGGCGGCTGAGTGGCTAGTATAGTTATTTTTACACCGATAAAGAGGAATTACTCTGTCACGCCCAAATATTCCAGCATTTTATTTTTAATATTATTTCGCAATTCGACTACTTCATCATAAGTTTTAGCTTCCATATTAAACGCAAAGAAATACACATTGTCTGCTTTTTGGGAAGGAGCATCTTTTTTTTCAATATATCCTATCAACCATGCAACAAAATGTCCATCAGAGTAACTACCTGTTCCAGTTTTGTACTTTAATACTGCATTCTTAAAATCCTGCTGCGGCAGAATATTTCTTACAATATCCAATGACCGTTTAGAAAAAGGAAGCTTGAAATAGTAAAACATTTTAAGAAACTCTACCTGTTCATCTGCAGAAATTTTTAAGCTGTTATCAAGCCAGAAGTAATCTTCTTTATCTCCGATAGCTTTATTCCCGTAATTAAGCTTATTTAGCCAGTACTGCATTTTTTCCCTTCCGACCCTTCTCGCCAGTTCCCTGAAATATGGGACAACTGAGTAATAAATTGCAGACTTAAGTGTATGGTCCCTTTCCCATGCTTTGATAGGCTGTGGTGTCCCATCCCATTTAATGACATAATCTGAATCGGGGATAACACCCGTTTCAAGTCCAATTAAAGAATTTGGTATTTTATAAGTTGAAGCAGGCAGAAATCTTTGAGTGCAGCGTTTGGAGTTATATCTTATGTACCTGTTATTGTTTTGATCGTAAATAACAAGAGCAGAATTATGACTTTTTAAGAATTTTTTTAATCCTGTATTTTCTGTTGATTGTGGATATAAATTGGTCAGAAGGGCAATTATAAAAAATAAAACTAGCTTTAAGTTTTTCATTATTTGAATTGTTGGATAAGTTGACATTGTTATTCATCACTTATTTAGAGAATTGGTTACAATATGTACTTTCAAATATATGAAAAATTTAAATTTACATATAGTAAATAATTCTACAAAAGGGAATTACACCTAAAAGAGATAGAGGAAATACTAAGTAATTCCACTTTTGTTATATCTCATTGCTCACATTTTTACAAAAGTTCTTGACAAAATTTAAATGTTTCGTTATATTAGCACTCGCTTTTATAGAGTGCTAATAAAATAATATAACCATAATAAATCTTAGGAGGTTAAAACATGGCAAAACTTAATTTAAAGCCGTTGGCTGACAGAGTAATCATAAAGCCAAGTGAAGCTGAAGAAAAAACAAAGGGCGGAATCATTTTACCTGATACAGCAAAAGAGAAACCAATTGAAGGTACCGTAGTTGCTATAGGTCCGGGTAAAGTATCTGAAGAAGGAAAACAAGTAAAACTTGAAGTTAAAGTCGGCGACAAAGTATTGTATGGCAAATATAGCGGAACCGAAGTTACAGTTGAAGGTGAAGAATATTTGATAATGAGAGAAAGCGATATTTTCGCTATTATAGGTTAATTACATCATTCCGAAAATTTTCGGAAATAATAAAAATTGAAAACTAATTTATTGGAGGATTAAAATGGCTTCGAAATTAATAGAATATAATGCTGAAGCGCGGACAAAATTAAAAAACGGCGTTGATAAATTAGCTAACGCTGTAAAGGTGACATTAGGTCCTAAAGGACGTAATGTTATTCTTGAAAAGAAATTCGGCGCACCTACTGTTACTAAAGACGGTGTTTCCGTAGCAAAAGAAATTGAACTGGAAGACGCTGTTGAAAATATGGGAGCACAAATGGTTCGTGAAGTTGCTTCTAAAACCAGCGATGTTGCCGGCGATGGAACAACAACTGCTACGGTATTAGCTCAGGCAATTTACAGGGAAGGATTAAAAAACGTTACAGCAGGCGCTAACCCGATGGATCTGAAAAGAGGCA
>CAZUCY010000013.1:0-44594 GCA_964618785.1 uncultured Ignavibacteriaceae bacterium
GCAGGTTACTTATTAGTACGTTTGAAGATACGGAAAGATAATCCTTGAATGTTTTATTTTTTATATTTAAATATATGCAATATACAAAATTCGTCAGAAAGCCCCCGAACATTACAAAAATGAACACGGGGTTGGCAACAAATAAAGGGTTAGTTCCATTCGCCGCAGCTACTTTCTGTATCACATTGCCTGCATCTAAAAAACCCGGAATTCCGTTTATCCCGTAATTGAAACATGCACTCATTATACCTGAAAATACTGCTATCAGTAACCCTTTTTTCAGTGCAAATTCCTTTATTGCCTTTAGGCGATCTTCTGAAGACATACTCAATGAACGCAATGAACCCGCATAGCCTACTATCGATATTCCGGCAATACATATTGCTACTCCAACTACTATTAGAATACCTTCATGAGTGCCCAGTAGGTTTTGACCGGATATGATAGGCGGGATTAGCGTACCTAATGCAGCACAGAATCCGAGGGCGATTGACTGCCCGAGCGCTATTCCCAAAAAACGCATACTCAAGCCAAAGGTCAGTCCGCCTACTCCCCAAAAGATACCAAAGATCAATGTATGGAGCACTGCACTTGATGGTGAATTACATAGTACCGTACCAAGGTTGGGAACTGTGAAATACGCAAATACCCACGGAGCCAGTATCCACGAAAATACTCCCTGAACTATCCAATACGATTCCCAGGACCACTCTTTTACTTTTTTGATAGGCACATAAAAGCTTGCTGCACAAGCGCTGCCTATGGCTATTAATCCAATACTTAATAATGAATTCATTTATGGTTTGTCCCTTTTTTATGTGTTAATATTTAATTATCGCTCCGTTTGCCGGATTAATCCATATGGAATAGTTCTTCTAAAGGTATGGATACAGGGGACGAATCAGGATTTGTTTCCATAATATCTGCCATATATTTCCACCATTTTTGAACAATTGGGTTCGAGCCCAAATCCTGGGATGAGGACTCTCCTTCTTGTGACTGAACTGCAAACAATGTGTTTGTTTCTTCATCAAGGAATATTGTATAATCACGTACTCCTGTTTCACTTAATAATGCTTTTAACTCCGGCCATATTGCATTATGCCTGCGGGCATATTCTTCCTTAAACCCCGGAAATAACTTCATTTTAAATGCGAATTTTTTCATGGTAATATCCTTTTCTACTATTTTATTGAATAAAATATTAAAGACTCCTTTTATACTCTTGTAAAGGAATACTCTAATTATGGATTATCTAACAAATTGATTTTAGTAATAAATATCTACAACTAAAATGACAGATTTGCCTCTATAATAAAATTAAATGTTAAATAGATTGCCTTTACTTCAGGACAATTGTTTATAATAAAGTTCTTTATAATATACACAAAGTAATGCGGTCTCTTAAAATGAGAATAAATATTTTTTATTATATAGAATATTCCTTTGCCGTTTTAATCATTTCTTTTACTGTTTTGGTAGATACATCTGCCTGGAGAATATGAGCCGGAGCTAATATGTATCCCCTGTCTTTTCCAAGAATTTGAATTCTTAGTTCAATTTCTTCGCGTATTTTTTCGAAGTTGCCGCCCGGCAGTAAATTTTGCTGGTCAATTCCTCCGAAAAAACAAATTTTATCACCGTACTTATTTTTAAGTTCCTGAGGATCCGAACCCGCAACATTTGGTTGAACCGGATTATAAACATCTACGCCGATTTCTATAAAATTATCAATGAGCGGAGCAACTGCACCGTCCGAATGCATAATAATAATAATATCGGGATTTACCTGTTTTAATTTTTCAATCATTCTTTTATGCCGTGGTTTGAATGAATTTCTCCATACATCCGGCGATATAAGCGTTGACGTTTGACTGCCGAGGTCTTCACCTACCCAAATAGCATCAACACCGGCTTTTACAAGTTGCAGAGCTAAACCGGTACTCCATTCCTCGACCTTGTCATTTAATTTTTCTATCCAAGGTTCTTCGCACATCATTCCTAAAAGATATTTTTCCAAACCGGTGAGATGCCATGCCAATTCAAATATTGTTATTTCCACATCACCTATGACAAAAAAATCTTTCCCATATTTTTCTATATCTCTTTTTGCTTTTTCAAACCGTCCGGGTGCATAGGGATTTGGGATGTGATAATTTTCAATATCCCCGATCTTCTCAGCATTGTCAAGCGGACATTTGACTACTTCAACATAAAGCGGAGTAGGTTTCATGTGCATGCCGAATTCATTTTTGGTGATATCATCTTTAATAATTTCAGGGACAAAATCTTTTGCGACTGACCCGCCTACAACAACAACGTCGCTTCCTAATTTCGTACGGATTTCATTCGCAGAGATTCTATAAGTTAGATCCTCGTAATATGAAATAGTATAATCAGGTTTGATTCCCATTTCCTTTCCAAACTCTTCAGTTAGTTGTCTACATAAATCAAATTGGACCGGGATTCTGTCCGGAGAGCCTGCTTTCTTCTTTAATGCCCTTAGCACTCTTTCTTTTGAATTCATAGCATGTTCCTTATATATTAATTTATATTAAAACAATTTCGATAAGTTGATTTTTGACTTCTCTTCTTTTGAGCCGATTGACAAAATAGTTTCATCAATATTTTCTGCCAGACTTCCAGCAGTCCTGTAGAGCGCAATAATATTTTCCATAGGTGAACCCACTTGTATTGCATGGGTCGGTCCCAAAAAGAGCCCTCCCTTTGGAAACAGTTCCAACCGCCGCTTTACTTCCTGTTCAACTTCTTGAGGAGATCCAAAAGCCAGAGTTGTCTGAACACTAACACTTCCGCAAAAGGTCAAACGTTTACCAAAATCCTGCTCTAACCGGCTAATATCCGTTGCCGGAGTTGTGGGCTGAACAACATCGTAAACATTTAAACCAAGTTCAATTAACCTGGATAGAAACTCCCTTGCATGACCGCACATGTGCATCATAGTTTTGGCTCCATAACTATGAACCATCCTAAAATATTTACCGAATTTGGGAGCAAAATGCTTTTCAAAAATTTCCATATTTATCACAGGTCCGGTTTGCGTTCCCAGGTCCTCACCAATATGAGTAAAATCTATCAAGCCATTTGCAGCCTGCAGTACCTTTTCATGCATATCATAATAGAATTTAAAACGTGCATCCATTATTTCAAGATAGACCGGGTCATCTGTAATTAAGTCAAGAAGCACTTGCTCGGTTCCGCGTGCGCGTGCTATGCTATTGATAAAGTCCATATCTCCGGCTGTTCCGAAGCATACAGCATATCCTCTTTTTTTAATTTGATCGCACTGGGCTTTTATTGTTGAATAATCAAACCAATCGGCACGCGGGAAGTGAGAGCGGTCCAATTCGTCCAGTGTGTTTACGTTTGCAAAAGGTAAATAACTGGCTTCTAAATATTTCCCGGCTCCAAATTCTTTATATATATAATGTTCACCCCAATACCCCTCGATACTGCCATCAGGAAATGAACGAAGTTCAGGTCCTACATATATTGGTTCCACATATCTAAAGTCATCACCTACAACCATTAATAATTGTTCCATATTTTTTAATCCATAATAATCCATTATCATCCGGTTAATTTCCGGCGTCCCTTCATGTTTAACAGGTATTCGATCATAACCTTTTTTACCGAAAGCACTTATTACGCGTTCTCTTGAATTCATAATTATTTCTCCAACAAATATTTATTTATAAACAATATTTATTTAGCCTGCAGGTTAAATACATTCACAGCTTCAAAGAAAGCTTTTATATTTTCAACCGGCACACCGGGAGGAGTGTCGCAGCCGGAAGATATAATAAAATTTTTATAACCGGAAGTCTGATATAAAAGCTTTGTTGTTGCTTTAATAACTTCTTCCCGCACGCTCATTTTGAAAACGTTAACCGGATCAAGGTTGCCCATCACAAGAATATTTGGCGGCACTTCTTTAAGAACTTTAATCATATCAATTTTATTTCCAAAATGCAAACCGCCTGCACCTGTAGAAATCATTGACTGAGTTACCTGACCGGTGTTGCCGCAGTTATGAAGAATAAAAAGGAAATCATCTTCCTGAACCTCATCAACAATTTGTTTAATATAACCTGATGAAAATTCATCGCACATCCCCGATGATAATAATCCCGCAGCCGGCTCAGCCATTACTATGCCATTGGCGCCGACTTTTTTCATCTCATGCACGTACTCAAGTAAAAATTCCGAGCATTTCTTTAATAGCAATTTAATTAAATCAGGTTCGATATAAAGTGCAGTCATTATTTCAGAAAGATCGAATAACCTGCCTGCAAGTGAAAATGGTCCGATACATCCTGCAAATACCGGCTTATCCGTAATATTCTCAGCCGCCAGCTTTGCCGCTTTCAAATATTGTGGTATACGAGTGTTTTTAAGCGTGGGAATAGTCAGTTTCTCTATCGATTCCTTGTCGCTCACCAGGCGTTCCGCAACCGTTGGTATCTCATTATAAGGAAAATTTATTTTACAGCCAAAGGCTTCTGCTTCAACTGTCAAATCCATTATCATCGTTGCAGCATCCGGCGAAAATTTTTCCTCAATGGCTTTGATTGCCTGAAACTGTACCTCTCCGTCCGTAACAGCATCTAATATCTTTTTGCCGATCAAATCAATACCGGGGTGTGTCATAATTGGGATCGCTAACCTTTTTTTAGACTCGTAAACGGACTCAACCCATTCATTTATATTAATTTTCGTATAACCACCATAATTTATTTATTTATTATTCAATGAGATTAATTATCACAATAAGATGAAGAAGTTTGAAAATTCTGCTTTTGTCACAAGCATATACAAATTTATTACTTGTAATCTCTAGCAGTTTTAACGAATGTTATTAAGTTAATTTCAGGCGTTGATGATGGAAGCGCACAACCGGAATTAAGTATGAACCGATTTGTTTTTGAAAATACATTCAATAATTCTAAGGTTTTCTTTTTGACAAGTTCGGGCGTACCAAGAGCTAATACTCCACTTGGATCAATGTTTCCAATAAATGTAGCCTTGTCATGTAGAATATCAAAAGCATTTTGGATATCTGTTTTGTAATCCAATTCAAAGGAATCGGCTCCAGTTAATAACATTTTATCCAATATCAGGCTTGTATCCCCGCAAATATGAAGTGTATAAGGAAGCCCTAATTTATGGGCATGTTCTACAACCCTTTTTTCATATGGAAAAGCAAATTCTTCATATAGATCCGGAGATATTAAATCAGGTCCGGCGGGACTATCTCCATTTGAAACAATATGAGCACCAGCTTCTGCCATCAGACTGATAAATTGTATTGTTGCTTCAGTGCAATATTCCAGAAGTTCGCGAAGCTTTTCAGGTTCAGAAATATATAAATCAGTCATCCAATTTTCTGTTCCCCTAACCATACTAGCCAAAGAGAATGGCGCAGTATCGCAATTTCCTCTAATTGCTATTTCGTTTCCAAAATAATCTTTTAGCAATCGTACTGATTCTAACCAGACTTGAACATATTTATAGCTTCCAACATCGACAGGTTTTAGCGCTTTTAAGAGATCATATGAATCGAGAATCCCGGATAATGACAGAGCAGGTTCATGTTCAGGAAAGTCAATTTTTACACCAAGACTTCCTGCCAGCGTAGCTGTATCAAGATCGACCAGGATTCCATCGATTTTGTACTTTTCTACCGCATGACTAAATGCTTTAGCCATCAGTTTGGGGTCTTCCCTAAACTGCCTCATTGTAATTCCAATTTCTTCAGCGGCTACCATGAAATTATGAAGCATTACAGGAATCTTATCAACCGGTTCTCCTTTTAAGGCAGCCATTATACGTTTATAACCGTTCATAAAGATTTACCTATTACATAAATGAATAGTTTGTTTTCATATATCTTCGAGGAGCCAACCCTTTAGAGTCTTTCCTTTCTAAAAGAAGCGCCGGGATATGAACAATTTTTATTTTAAAATTGCATTTTGTCGTTTGTATCTCCAAACATCTTCCATTTGTTCTAAACTTTTACCTTTTGTTTCCGGAATCATTCGCCACACGAATATGAATGATAATAATGACATCACTCCAAATAACCAAAATGAAACTGAATGATTAAAGTGTTCTACCAGCCACGTATTTTTATCTAATAACGGAAATGTAGAAGATACAGTGTAATTGGTTATCCATTGTACAGCTACAGTAAGAGACATGGCTTTACTGCGAATTGAGTTAGGAAATATTTCTGAAAGAAGTACCCAGGTAACCGGACCCCAGGAGAATGAGAAAGAGCCAACAAACCCCAACACACAAATTAAAGAAATCACGCCTAAAGCATGAGTAAAAAAGCACAAACCTAAAACCAACATAAAAAAAAACATAAATCCGGATCCTATAAGCAATAAAGGTTTTCTGCCAAATTTATCAACAGAATAAATAGCTACAACAGTGAAAATGAAATTAACAGATCCGACCAAAATAGTCTGAAACATAGCAGAATGAGAAGATTGACCCATGTCTTTGAATATTTCCGGAGCATAATACATCATTACCTGAATTCCTACTAATTGCTGAAAAGCAGATAACATTATTCCCACTGCAAGGACAAAGAATCCAAAGGACAAAAGCTTCCCGGAATGTTTCACTATTGTACTTCTGATAGATGCAAGTGTCTGCTCTGCCTTTTCCTTACCATTCAACAAACCAAATATGTGCAATGCCTTTGATTCTTTTCCTTTCATGACCAGCCACCGCGGACTTTCAGGAATAAACCACAAAACCACGAAAAACAATGCGCCGGGAAAAGCAGAAGAGGCAAACATCCATCGCCAGCCTACAAATTGATTCCAGACAGCATCACCCTGTAAAGAGATATAATAATTGACAAAATAAACTGCCAGAATTCCACTGACAATAGCTAATTGATTCCATGAAACCAATCGCCCGCGGATAGCGGCAGGAGAAACCTCAGCAATGTACATCGGGGAAATTATGGATGCCAAGCCAATACCAATCCCTCCCATAATACGATAAATTATAAAAGGAAGAATTAATGAATGCCCCCCACTTCCGATAGGCGCCAATCCCAATTCAGGAATAGCAGAGCCTATCCCTGAAATAGTAAATAATATGGCTGCCAAAAGTAAAGATTTTTTCCGTCCTAATAACTGACTGAAATAACCTCCGGACGCACTGCCTATTATACAACCAATCAAAGCTGCTGAAACAATAAATCCCAGAAGGCTGTGTGCCAATGACTCCGGCAATCCTTGAGGTAATACAAAAAACTTATTCAGCGAATCGACGGCACCTGATATTACTGCAGTATCATAACCAAATAAGAAACCTCCTAAAGTCGCAATCAGTGATATACCATATACTAATGGTTTATATTTTATTTGCATTCCATGTGATAATTATTATTGTTCTCAATTTGATTTATTATCACTTGCAGATTAAGCCGCAATCTTTTTCAGAAATTCAACAGCGCCCTGCGGATCAGGAGAATAAAAACTTGCGCCGATTTTATTACAAAAGTCTTTTGATAATGGTGCCCCACCAACCAAAATTACTTTATCGGGATACTTGTTTTTTATTTCTTTTACAATTATTTCCATATTTGCCATTGTTGTTGTTAAAAGAGCGGATAAACCTACAACACAATTTGGATATTTATCAATCGTTTCAACAAATTTTTCAGCTTTTACATCAACTCCAAGATCGATAACCTCCCAACCGGATCCTTCTATTGTCATGGAAACAATATTTTTTCCTATATCATGCAGATCGCCGGATACTGTTCCGATGATAAATACCCCTTTACGTTTTATTTCTCCTGAAACAAAAAATGGTTTCAAGTGTTTCATAGCTGCAGTCATAGCTTTTGCAGAAATTAACATTTCAGGTACAAACGCTTTTCCCTGAGAAAACTTTTCTCCGATTTTTGCCATGCCGGTTATTAATGCCTGATTCAATATTTCTTGAGGATCTATGCCTTCATCCAGGGCTAATTTACAGAGTTCATCTGCGCCATCCTGACCTTTGAGTGAAGGCGGAAAAGGAGATGTCTTATTAATTTTTCCCAATTCTACACAATTCATTAATCTTTCTAATATGTCGTTCATAAAATTACCTTTCTATAGTTTTTAATTAATTTATATGTTTATATTATAATCCATATTCAGAAGGAATAAATTTTGTAGTTCCTATCTGTGAAATTGTTTCTTCAACAAATTCGCTTTCATTAGCCGGTATTGATTCAATTTCATTACGCAGTGAACCAATCCAGATAGTCTCTCTATCTTCTAATTTAAGTTTATCAGAATTTACAGCCTCTTCAATAATGTCCAATCCCTTCAAAGCTCCCTTGACTGCAGCATCAATGTAGTTTTCACCTTTCACTATCTCTCCGGCTATTTGTATTACCATTTCCGGCGCTAATACTAATGCCTGAGGATCATGATATATATCCGAATTCACCATCAATCGCTGTAAATTTAAGACGCTGGTTTTCCCCTCCTTAATAGCCTGATTCATTAATCTTGTATCATACTCTAATTGTTCATAGTAAGCTGTCGGAGCCATTCCGGATAGTAACTTAATATTCTGAACAGATTCGTTGCTCCACATATCGGCGCAAGCGCCGGCTATATTGCCAACCGGACTTAAGTGCGCACACGCCGCTGTTTTCCCTTCCATGGAAATGGGTATCCCTGTTATTGCCTTTAAATATACCCCTTCATAGCCGCAATCTTTGTCCGGCCCGATTGCGCCCTCTTCAACACACACTATTGTTCTTACCACAGTTACAATTCTTACAATAGCTGCAAATATTTTTGGTATATATTGTTTCTCTGCAAGAACCATTGCTGTATTGCCGAATCCGCACGCTGTATCTCCTGCCGGAATCTTTCCTTTCTTTAAACATATGTCAACCATTTTTCGCCACAACATCTTCATATCACGAACACCCAATACGCTCAAAGCGAATATCAATTGCTTTATATCACAATTCATCAATGCATCATCAGATATTTCTTTTCCACCCGTACTTTCGATACTAAGTAAATCTCCGCCGGCGTCTAATCCGCCTTCAAATACTTCGATCATTAAATCTAATAGAGCAGACGTCCTT
Source organism: uncultured Ignavibacteriaceae bacterium (assembly GCA_964618785.1). GTDB lineage: Bacteria > Bacteroidota > Ignavibacteria > Ignavibacteriales > Ignavibacteriaceae > FEN-1297. The sequence continues at coordinate 9,143 of CAZUCY010000013.1, forward strand.
TGTTTCGGAGGACGTTCAAATTCTCTTAAATCATTCGGGGTCAATCTGATCTCGCTTTTTAACCCATGTTTAACATAATATTCTTCGCAAACATCATTCATCACCTTCACCAGTTGAATTGCTATCCGGGGGTTTTGAGTCATTTCTATTAAAGTTTCAAACTCAAAAATTAAACCTGGAGCTTCAAGGTGCAAGGCTCTTTGCAATGCATCTTTTACTATATCCCTATATTGATTTGTAATATTTGAAAGAGTACTATTATTAATTGACATTGTCGGAAGCGTGAAATTTAATTCCGGATAAACAATTCCTCCGCCAATTATAAGTCCGCGACGGGTGGTCACCGGTTCAGGCGCATAACCAAAAATCAAGTCTTCGCTATTTTTAATTGCGAGAGTGTTAAATTTCATATTATCTGTCCGGGAAAAAGCCGTGCTTTTGCAAGAGCCGGAAATTTGGACTGCACAAGTTCAAATGCACCAAAGAATATTGCTACATAAAATAAGTCGCCCAGCATTGTGTAATGAAAAAACGGAATAGCTGCAACATAACATTCAGCTAACCCTGGAAAACTAACCGGGTAATTTACTCCGTTAAGCCAAACTGCAAAATTTGTAATAACAAAAAATAAAACCGATGATGATACAGAAGCAAGAAAAATATTCGAAATTTTCTTTCCCTTCCTTAATGAAAATCCGATAGCTACAATTAAAGCGAAACTTAAATAAACCGCCCACATTGTTGAATGGAACCCGAGAATTATATCTGAAAGAAACATTGCAGCAAACGGAATTATGAAAGCGATCTTTTTGTTGGAGAAATATGCGCCGCCGAATAATGCCATTCCGGCAATAGGCGTGAAGTTAGGGTAATGCGGTAAAAGCCGAAGCACCGCCGCAGCCAGAACCAGAGCTGTTAAGATCATAAAACGAGGGTTTAATAATTGCTTATTCATTTTGTATTCCTATAAAAGTTTATTTAAATAAATATAATAGTGCCTAATATTTTTTAGTCTTAATCCTGTTCTTTTTCCCGAAATGACAATGTTTGGACTTAAACCTTGAGATGATAAGTCAACAAACTTTAACTACCGGTATTCCAAGAAGAATTCCCAGCTTATCAATCTTTCTTGCAATATGCCCCAAACCTATTGCACAGTGGTGTGCAGGACCCTGTTTTGACCAACGATTAATGAATTCACGCGCGCCTATTGAAAAACGATAGCGGCTATTAGTATTACCAATCTCAAGTACTGGACCCGGTACTGATTCCCCTTCCGCAGTGAGTAAAAAAAGCCCATCTTTCCCCTCTACTACGGATAATAAAGTCACCGGTCCGTTTTTAACCGTCATTTGAATTGAAAGACCCTGACCCGGTTTACCGTGATATACCGGAAGCGGCATTAACCTAACGCGACCTTCAGCAATCCTAAAATGTGCAGGCCCGTCATGTCCCAGCATTACTATATCATCATTGAAATCCATGGCATAAAATTCTGAGAATGAACCACCCACTCCAAATGTATCCATTATTTTCATTGCCTGGGCATTTTTCACTTCACATTCGCCTGCTACCGGAACGTTTTTACCGGTCAAAAGTGTATTCCCGGCAATTACTGATGTAACGATATTTTCATATTCATTACCCGCTGTACCTTCATAATAATATGCCAGGGAGCCTAATTTATGGGCGTCCACAAGTTGGTCAAGCGCTATTGATGTTCGGGCTGCACGTTCAAGTTCTTCAGTTGAACACTTCGGTGAAACTTCAAATTCCCGCTGAAATTCATTAATCTTTTCTTTTACCTGCGATTCTATAATTTCATCGCGATATTTTTTTACTTCACACATTTCAACAAGTTCTATATGAGTACCAAAAACAGCGGATTGTTGAGTTAAGTCGGTATAGACATCAAGCATACCGCTATAATAATGTCCAAGAATACCGAGATTATTATTGCTCATTACACCAGCAACGCGTGCTGCATCAATCCAGTCCTCAATTTCGCTCCATGCTGTTTTATCTTCCATATAGCCGGTAACAATCTCATACCGGATATCTGAACGGTTAAACACATGTGCAATCTCAGGAACTGAACATGCCTGGCAATGCGCCAGCCATTCGCCTGTCATTTTTCCGCGATCATTAAGTTTGTTGAATGCAGCATAATCGATAGCCGGCACCGGTTGTAGATTTAAAATGATCACCGGGACTTTTACTTTTTGAACTACCGGCAATACTGTAGAGGAAAGAGCATAAGTTGATATATAAAGAAAAATAGCAGATACATTTTCCTTATTAAACAAATCGCCTGCCGCTCGTGCTTTTTCAATAGTATCTACCATTTGTGCATCAATAACATTGGCGCCAAATGAGCTTAATCGCTGAGAAATATTTTTACGATTACCCTCAAGTCTGTCTAAAAGTCCCGAAAATTGATCCCAATATGTATTAAGACCAATTGAGAATAATCCAATTTTAATTTTGTTAGTTGTCATTCTGTCCTCAATAAAAATGTTATAAATTTTTGAATACTGTTTTGAATTCTTTATCTATAAGAATCAAACCTGTTTTTTGACCATACTGTTTCATGTCCAGATGTAAATAGATTGGAACCGGTGTTTCCAGATTGAAATGCACTCCATCATTTTCCCGGGTCCATTTTACTTTAATTGTACCTTTACCATCCTGTAACGGTATTGTCCCTTTTGCACTATGGAGTGACCCCGTATTTAGCTTCATAATAAAATGTCTATCCCCTAAATCATAACGGGGCTGTAATCCGAGCACATAACGTGACATTTGCCACGTGGGGCTGCCTGCCCACTGATGGCAATGACTCCAACGCGTATCAAAGACCTCAAGCCAGGTTGTTCTACCATCTTCCAACGCCCATCCCCAGCATTTGCGATACTGTTCCAATACAAAGTTCATTTCACCATGTTCAATTAATACAGGCATGGCATAATATGCAAAATATGGTGTGATAAGCTGCGGGTTGTTTGCATCGGGATCACTTAGCCGGGGAGCTGTTGAACTATTTGGAAAACATTGCAGCATATGTCCTTTGATATAATCAATACATTCTTTCTCACGGCTGCCAACGAAAAATCCCTGTTTCAATCCAAGTACTGCCCTATGATACCCAATACGCTTCCAGACATCTCCGCCATTTTGAAATTCCGATGCATAATAGTTATTAATAATTGCATTCATCGTATCCGCTAATGATTTGTAATAATTACTACGATTTTTTTTGCCGATGGCATTGCACCAGCGTTCCATATCATTTAGAGCCAATAGATAATGTAAATTGACCGCCATATCGGATGAGCCGGGATTACGAACGTAACCCCAATCTACAAATCCCCATCCCAATGAGTCGCTCAAACCTTCTTTAGTCTTTTGCTTTTCAAAAGCATCAATATTTTTTACAGCAAAAGGGAATAGCTCAACTAACAATTTTAAATCGCCGGTCAATTCCCAGTAATGAACACAAGCTGATATCCATTGAGCTGCATAAGTTGAGAGATATGCATCTCCTCCGGGTGAAAGCCCAGCTACTAAGCCGTCGGAACGTGCACATTGAGCAGACTGCACAAGTCCGCGCTTTAATAATTGCATATCTGAAAATGCAGCTGCTGTAATGTCCATTCCCACCGAGACAACATCGCCGGTCCATTGACCCCGTTCTCTGGTAGGATTATCAATCATAGCATCTTCGCTGCATGCGCGAAGTGTTTCTACACCAACCGACCAAATTTTATTAAGCAAAGAATCTTCTGTTTGAAAAGAGCCTTCAGGTTGACCATAATAACAACGTTCTAAAATTGCTTCTTTTTTTATGTGTATTTTTTCAACCGGTGCGTAAATATGAACTTCTATAAAACGTCCTCCTTTAGGTGTAAGCGGAAAAAATTCCTGCTCGCCGCCCCGGGCGACATAATGGTCCAGGTTACATGATTCTCCGGCTGAAAGAGTAATCCATGGATTTACTCTTCCGTCTATCAAATCTTCACTATAGGCAAACTCTACTACGGCGCCTTCGGGTAAATCTAATGTAAACTTTGGACGCATTAAACGCACGCGTCCTAAATCATAACGCCGCCATATACCTAACGGAGGTGTTTTTCCGGGCGCAAGGTCCCTTAAGAAAAAACGGGCTGCCGGATTATCTCTTTCATATCCAAACCTGTCGACAAACTGACCTGAGGAAACAGGCTCCAAAGAATGTAATATTGAGAGTGTATTATTTTCGGTGAGCGATTTTAATGTGCCAAGTTTTCTTTCCACAGTTACCGGTACAGACCACTTTGTATCATCAAAATCAGAATTTTGCCAATTAGCCGGCACCTGGCGTGTATCGCACCATTCGATATAACCAAGCTCCGGATTGATTCGCTTTACCTGAGATTCATATCCATCCAATCTTATACATTTCCAGTTAACCGGAATTTCTTTTCCCTTTTCTTTCACAATACAATAAAGAAACGGTTCAGGATTATCAAGGATACGGGTTACTTCACCAATTTGATGAACCTGGAATGCAATAGTATGGAGACCTGCAGAAAGATGGATTCGAAATGTTTGATACTCGGGATAGGCTGCCGGAAAGCGAGCCGGTCCCTCACATAAATATTTACCATCAAGCCAGCCTACAAACCAGGAAGCGCCTAATAGTTGAATTTCGCAAACACTTTTATTACTCAGATTCAATTGACCGCGGAAAGCGACATAATAATCTTTGTCTTCTTTAGGCACGTCACGATACCACATATACTTTAGTGTGGAATTTTCAGCAGCTTTAGCCAGTATTGGAAATAATAAGAAGAGAAAGCAACACAAAAATAATCTTAAATAATTCTTCATGATGGCAAATTAACTCCATAATAATATTGTTTAATAGAAAGTACTTCTTGTTTAATAAAATTTCATACAGACACAAAGGCTGGCGTAAATACTGCCAGTCTTCCCCGATGAACCGGATATAATTTAATCGAAGAAAATTCCACTCAACGAAGCATTAATTCCGCGAACCTGATCAATTCTAAACCGGACGGATTTATCATATTTAAAAACAAGATATTTTCCGCCATAATAGTCTTTTATAATTTTTTCCGGAGCAATTAATTTTTTAGTTTGCGAATCAAACATTTCCACAGCAGTTCTTCTGTCTTTATTATCCCAATCGACAAAATAGAGAGCAACCCTGTAGGCTCGTCGATTTTTAATGTTGATGTCAACAGTCATGGTTTGTTCGCAGGCATTAGGATCATTAGTATGTATACACCCAACATTTCTTGGGAAATTATTTTGAGCATTTCCAGCAGGAGCCCGTTTATCCGAAATTCCGGCAGCCCATTGACAGTTAATATTTTTATTGTAATTTACCGAAGTTATATAAGAGGGTAATTTCCTTAAATCGCTTGTTGAATCAGAATAATTACATAGTATAAAGCCTGCTTTACCATATACTCCGCCCCAATTTCCGCTGGTTATTGAATCTTCTTTCACAAAGTCCGCAGCATATTTCCAGGGGAGTTCTTTATAAGCCGGAGTAGTTCCGCTATATGAAACAGAAAAATTATATTTACCGGGCTGAACGTTTGAGAAATAAACAAAATTTTTATCTTCGTATGCTTCCCCGATATTATCTATTTTGCCTTTTTTACCCCTCCTCCAAACAGCCTTTCCATTAATATTGATACTCTCGATTTTCTTTCCCACTTTTGGAATACCTACCCTACCCAATGTCCCCTCCGGAGCAATTATACTGCAAGACCCTGCAATGACATTAAAACTTGCACTAATATTTCCATGCGGAGTTAAAACCTTTCCTGCAACGCTAGTCAAGGTTCTTCCAAGGTGAGGCAAAATATCATAAGTAGAAAAGCCGGGTTTGGTTGGTTTTATTCCTAATATTTCTTCGGTAAGCCATTTTGTAACTCCTGCGCTCCAGGGGTGGCAAAGACTTGTGTATCCATTTTGACAATTTACCGGCGCTCCATTTACACCGACCATATTGTTCCAAGAAGGTCTGTAGACTTCGAAAAAAGTTGTGCCTCCGTATTCTATCTGCCCGCCCCATAAATCTTTAATGGAGCTAATGGCATCATCATATTTATCCATAACAGCCATGGCGCCTATAATAAAATATTGATTGAACGGTGAATATGAAATCCTGTTTAATCGGTCGGAAAACTCTTTTGTAAAGAATTTGTTTTGTTCTTTAGTTGTTGTAAAACCAGCATTCACTGCTTCGGCTTCTGCATGCAGACCAAAAGCATTACACCAGTCGCTGTTGTGCCTCAATTGCTTAATTTTCTCATCGGCATATTTCCCATATTTTTTTTCAAGATCGGATCGGCCGTATATTTTCATAACTTCTGAGAATTCCCGCCATGTTCTTATCGAAAGCATTTTATATGCATTTTCGGGTTCCTGTGATTCCGGATTTTCAAAACAGGCGCTTAGCCGCTCATCATGTCCATAAAAACCAAGCTTCGGATTAGTGCCATAATGGTCATAAGCAATATCGAGCTTTGCACAGGCATTGTCTAAATACTTCCCTATTGTTGCAGTGTCACCAGTATAATTAAAATAGTCAATAAGACTTAACACCCAGTAAAGCGGATAGCTTGCAATTCCGTTACTTTGTTTAGACGTATTCTCTAAATTAGCTTTTATAAAATCATAATTGCCGAATGCAGCCATTGATGCAGCTTGAGACGGGTAAGAATCACCTGTCCAGGAAAATCTGTCACTCCTTTCCATCAGGATGGCTCCGAAGTAATCTTTTAGAAGATTCAACTTTACAGTATATGCCCCGGTATACCAAATCCGTGTTAATAATGTATCACTGCATGAAAAACTACCATTGTAATTAGCAGGTTTAGTTTGACAAACCAACCGGATGCCTGAAATATGCCAGGGCTTTGAGTATTGTCTAACATGAATCCAGCCAAAGCGCACACCTTCATACAATTCTTTATTCAATTCCAGGCGGTAAGTACAGCCATATTTGACAGGGACCTTTGTTTTTATGGGATTTTCTGCTCCTGTATTAACAATAGCCGGTTCATTATATTCGCTTATGCTCATCTCAATTGAGTTTGAATCAGCAAGATCGGGAGAATCGAATTCCAGCCATGCTGCATTCTCACAGCCAAAATCAAGCATGATAGAACCGGTTCCCGTAACTGTTACGTTTAAGCTGTTTTCTGTTAAAGAATTAAGATTGGAAAATGAAATTGGATTGTCCGTAGTTACTTTTACAGGTTTCAGCGTATATATTTCCAATCCATCGGCTGCTTTTGGATCTAACCATTGATAAGATACCAATGGATCTGGCGATTCAAGCGCCGGATTACCGGAAAAGTTACGTAGACTAATATATGGATATTGCTCATTGACTGGGGAAGGATTTCCAATATTCTGGCAATATATTATTGTGTTGATAGATATAATCGTAAAAAAAATAAGAACAATCTTTAATATGTTTTTCATAATTTTTATTGACTCCACTAAAAAGGGTATTTATATAGTATTAACAACTGATTTTTGCTTTTTTGTGTCCTACCTGCCCGCCAGCCGATCCTGCCCTGTCTTGCAGTCAGATTCGAAGAAATATTTTTTTAGCTGTTATTCCTTTGAAATTTATCAGAGGGATTTTTATTCCAATTTAGATTACTACACTATTACAACACTTAAAATTTCAAGTCCATTTTCATGATGAAGATAAGAGACATCCTGATACTTGTGATTCTTCACAAGCAAGGGTAATTAAATAAAAATTTTAAAATCCAAATTAAGACGAACCTGCTAAAAGGACCATAACAAGACAATAAAATTCTTCTGCCGGTTTTTTAACATTGTAATAATAATATCGTTCTTATCTACTCCTGGATTGATTCAGTTTGTTGAGGCGCAGCAATATCTTTCACATATGGAATTGTAAGCGGACCAAAAGGCATTACCGCTATACTTGCTTCGCCGCTGTGTCTTTCTAAAAGTTTATGTACACAATTTTCAATGTCATGTATAGGTATAAACATAGCTTGCTCTACCACTTCATCATCTAATGTTGAGTATATATAAACATTTGCATCTTTTTGAATCATTGCCTGCTTTTGTACCTGCCACTGGTCAAACATTTGAAAGGAGGGACTTTCAATTTTATCTAAAAGTTCCTGAGGTGTTTTGCACATTTTTAATATCTTCGCATAATTTCCATGATTAGGTAATCCATCGCTGCATTCCGTTGCACATATTATTGCCCCGCCTTTTTTTACAATTTTATATGCTGCGCTAATCCCTTTTACCGATTGGTATAAGTTCTGATCAAGCGGATAGCCGCTATTTGTTGTTACAACAATATCAAATTTATTGTCGCAGACTACCATGGCATGTTTAATTACATATTCACAACCGGCTCTATGAGCTTTTATTATATCCCCAGCAAAAAACCGGGTTATTTTCTTATCTCCATTTAAAGTAATATTTAAAAGAAAATCCGGTTTAGACATTTGAGCAATTTCAGTTGCTTCTTCTTGTATAGGGTTGCCTTCGATAACCCCCCAATTGCTGAAACGATGACCTATCAATTTTGCGCTATGAAAGTTCATAATGGTTTCGATTCCTGCAATTCCAGGCATAACTCCTTTCGGACCACCACTGAAGCCTGCAAAAAAATGGGGTTCAATAAATCCGGTAATAATTTTAAAATCACTTTTAACATATTCACTGTTAAGGTAAACTTCTGCACCTTTTGAGCTTTTTCCCAAAAATGTCTGTGAAGATTTATCAAATGCATTGTTGTTAACAACTCTTAAATTATTAACAATTTTTTCTCCCAACATTACGATTAATTCCTCACGCGTATTTTCTCTATGACTTCCCGTTCCGTTTATTATTACAAAGTTTTCTCGTGGGACATGACCCAATTCTTCCATTATCCATGGAATAAGCTTATAATTAGGTGTTGGTCTCGTGATATCACTAATAACAATTGCAACATTATCAGTTCTCTTGACCATAGATTTCAAAGGCGGTGTGCCTATTGGATTCCTTAAAGCCTCCAACGCTTTTTGTTTTTCATCCATCAGAGCCGGTAAATTTTGTGGTTCGATAACCACTGAATTATCCGGAAGCTCAACCTCTAAATCATATTTCCCATATGCTAATTTTACTTTCATCGTACTATTCTAATACATTAAATATCTCACTGGCCAGGCAGTATTAATGGTAAGTTCAACCATGCTAAACCTATGTCCCGATTCATGTGGCTCTTTACACCAGGCGGAATCTCAGAAGCCTCGTTGCCATCATATAATATTGCAAGACGGTTACCTACCTGAACCACTGAAGGCAGTCCGATAATATGTTTAGACCATTTACAATTGTGCGAATCTAATACCACGGCTTTGTCTGCCGGATTCCATTTTGTAAGGTCTTTACTCCAATAGACCCAAATGGCATCTGTATATTCAAGTCCATCCTTTAACCCTACATGATTGGTAAAAATAAAATAGGTTTTGTTAGCTTTCTCATAATACAGTGAAGAATTTTCTACCTGTTCTTCAGAGGGAAATATCGGCTTTAAGTCCAATACCCACGAACTATCAAGATTGCGTGTACGAGCAATACTTAATGTACGTAAAATCTTAGGAGTATCTGTTGAAGCAGAAAAAAACATCAAATACTCATTGTTTTGTTTAATTACATATCCAGGACTGGCGGTGCTTGAGTTATAACTATCAGGCGTAGGTAAAAATGGTCTAATATCATAACGTTTAATCCATGGACCGGTCGGGGACTTACCTTCTGCCTTCATGGTCAAGTAGGGAAACGCGGGTATATAGTCAGGTGCAGGTGTAGTATGAGGAGTGCCCAAATAGAACATATTCCACTTTACACCATCTTTGAACACAGTTCCATATGAAGCGGAAGCGCAATCATCACTACCGGTTTTACCTAACTGTAAAACCGGTCCTTTTGCCTTCCAGTTCACTAAATCCTTACTTACAGCCAAACATGCAAGCCAGCCTTTTAGCCCGGCGCCATCATAATTCAGGTAATAAGTATCCTTGTATTTCCATACCCAAATATCTCGAGCGCCTAAATAATCACAACTATCAGGACCATCTCCGTGTTTATAAACCACTCCATGATCAACGGCTTCCAAACGATATTTTGCGGATGGTCTATTGTCAGGATAAGTTTTTACTTCATCGGCAGCTACAATCCTGGAACCTTTGACACCGGATGCGGATATATTTTTTCCCGTCCCTTGTTTATTAAGACCCCCAAAAATTTGTTTGTTTAATTTTGAAGTAAAATGATAACTTCCTGAACCAATCTCATATACAGCTCTGCCGTTTTCAAGTTTTACAAATTTCACACCGTCATTTTTTAAGACATCTTTTCCATTTTCTGTTACATCGCCTTCTTTTTCAGCAGGGATATAAATTGTGGCAGAAGTGTTAGCGGGAATGTTTATGTCCCAATCAAATTTAGTGTTACTCGAATGCCATTCGCTTTTAATAAGTCCATACATTGATAGGTATGAAGCTTTTACAAACTTCAAATCATTAAGCGGATACGGCTTCATGATCAAATGTTTGAATGCAGGATTAGAAGGATCAGATTTAATTCCGGCAAGATCTTCATAATACCAAATAACAAGATCACCCAGCAGCATAACATGATTGCCTGAATTCATTGCCGGGTCGGCTGTATTTCCATTCCACAATTCCCAGATAGTTGTTGCGCCATGTTCAGCCATATATCCCCAGCTTGGAAAATCCTTGTTTGTGGCAATCTTAAAAGCTAAGTCCGGATTACCGTTATCCGTAAGCGTACGCATAATCCATTGCCCCCCCACTAATCCTGTACTTGTATGGCTTTTAAAGTCATGAGTTGTTTTATAAACAAGGTTATCGAAAACTTTACTTTTTATTTCTTCTGACGGTATCCCGAAAAACAGCGCAAGCGCATTTGCAGTTACGGTGTTGTTTGCATAATAAAGACTGTCTTTGTTAAGGAATGTATTATTAATAGCATCCCGAACCTTATCAGCCAACGATGTATATTCTTTTGCATCTTCATTTTTATTGAGTAATTGGGCATTACGTTCCATTATTCTCAAACAATAATAGAAATAAGACGAACCAATAAAATCACCTGGAGTAATCCTGCTAGGGTCTTTCGAATGAATCAGTTCCGGACTTTCGGGCGGCATACACCAATCACCATAAGTATCTTTCGGCAGAAGATAATCTTTCATATATTTATCGCGCATATAAAAAAGCCATTTTTTCATTACATCATAATTATCAGCAATTACTTTAATATTTCCGTATTGCCGGTAGATATTATCGGGAATGATAATAATTGATGAAGGCCAGGTCATATTATCGCTATAAATTTGCCAATAAGCCGGAGCTACATCAGGAATGCTGCCATTGTCTTTTTGAACATCTGCAATGTCTGTCATCCAATTTGAATAAAGCAAATCGTTATTAAAAATAAAGCTCTCACCATAGGAATTCATCGAACGATCACCTAACCAGCCTTGACGCTCGTCTCGCTGCGGACAATCGGTGGGTATGCTGCGATAATTTCCACGAATTCCCCAGTAAGCATTATTGTAAATTTTATTTAAAATTTCATTCGAACAACTAAAATTACCTATGGTTCTAATGTCATTATAAACGACCTTTCCTTCAATGGTATTTAAATCGGGTTTGCCGGGAAACCCAGTCAATTCTACATACCTAAATCCATGATAAGTAAAACGCGGTTCCCATTTTTCCTGGTCTCCGCCTTTAGTAATGTAAATATCTTCTTGTCTTGCAGAACGAAGATTAGCCGTATACAAATCACCATCCGGTTTCAATGTTTCGGCAAACCGCATTTCTATATTAGTCCCTTTATTTGCCCTGACTTTTAAAGATACCCATCCCACCATGTTCTGTCCCATATCAAAGATATAAACACCGTGTTTAATTTCTTTTACTGATTTTGGTTTTATGGTTTGCATTATCTTAATAGGTTCTATCATCTGAGCTGATAACTTTTCAGATGGTTCGGCAACTTTTTCCGCTTTTATCCATTTGGAATCATCAAAGCCAACTCTGTTCCATCCGGATAACTCTTTCCTGGCATCATATACTTCACCATCATATTCATTGTTTGCGGTAATTGGACCATCAGTCGTAATCTTCCAGGTGGTATCGCTGACAATGGTTTCACTTGTGTTATCTGTATATTCAATATTCAAACGGAAAATCATTTTGGGAAAACCATAGGTGAACATTCCGATTGGATTTGTATGGCGCATCGCAAAAAAACGTCCATTACCGAGAATTACCCCGATAACATTTTTACCATGCGATAAATTATTAGTAACATCGAACGTGTTGTAAAAAGACCTTTTCGAATATTCTGATAATGCAGGCGCAAGAACCTGATCGCCAATTTTATGCCCGTTAGAATATAGTTCAAACAGACCCAAACCACAGATATATGCCGTTGCGCGTTTGATTATTTTTTTTGTTTCAAATTCTTTTCTAAGTAACCGCGCCGATAGTATAGTGCATTCTGTGTCCGGTTTATCATTTCCAATCGCTTTGTCCAGACCAATCCAGTTTGCATTCCAATCAGTTTTATATAATAAACCCAGAGTCCATTTTGCAGACTGACTCCACGCAGATTCGTTACCCTTGTTATCCCAAACTTTAACTTTCCAGTAACACTGCATTTCAGAGGTTAATTGTTTCCCCTTGTATATTATGTTTATACTCTGATCAGAAAATATCTTTTTTGAATCCCACAAATCACCATTATTCGCATTTAATTGTCCCAATGAGCTTGCAACCAATATTTGATAAGCAACTTGTGTTTGCGCTCTTTGTTGTGAATCAGAATACCAGCTTAATCGAGGATTTACAACATCTATCCCTAAAGGATCAATTAAATTTTCACATCGCAAATATTTAGGATGGAGAATGTCATTATTATTCTTTGATGAAAATCCTGTAAAGAATACTGCAAAAAACAGTACTAAAATTGATAGGATATTTTTTCTCATTTTATTTCTTCCTTTTGGTAAACATTTAAGAAAAAAGTTAATTAATCGATCTTTAAATAATCTTTCGATAGCAACAGAAATTTATTTAACCAAATTTATGATAAAGAAATACTTTCTGTCAACCCTGCTTTTCACTTTCGCCGGTTGTCTTTCTTTCCAGCCAATTGGCTTAAATTCCTGGGAGAATGTCCCTGGCTCACCAAGTATTGCTAAATAGGTCGGATCAGTAGATTGCGCGCTTATTGTTTCGCTTAAAAGAAAAAAGACAAAAAAAGCAGAATCAAACAGGACATTTGAGATAAACGGAGTTATTCACAAAGTTGTATCTCAACCTTATGCATTCCTGAATTGTATGTAAGCATAAAATTCCCTGTTTCATTTTTTATACTCTGCCCATCAACGTTGATATTGCTGATATGCTTGCCGGTTCCTATCCACGAGAAGTCATATATTGCATCTTTAAAATGAAAATTCTTTAGTTCTGTCAGTGGTACGCCGTCAATTTTTTCCGGGGCAGATATCGTGATTCCATCCTTACTCTTCTCAAGTCCGTATATTCCGCAAATAAGCATGTGGAAAAAATTACCGTTATCCCACAGCCGGCCGGCTCCTCCTGTCAAAGTGCCGTATATTCCTGCACCTTCAGGGAAAACAATGCCCCCGGCATCATGTGCATGCTGCATTAGCATATCATAAATTTTTGATCGGTTTGTATCATGTCCTTTTTTACCCCTTAGATAAACATCCAGAAAAGCCAGCCATGTTACACTTGAACATTCCATTACGCTTTTCCCGGTATGACATGCAGGAGCACAGTACATAGGTCCATATATTAAATCATATATTTCTTTAAAATTTGCATCTAATTTTTCAAAAATTGCTTTATCCTGAAGACTATCTGTCATTCCACACCACATAGGGACAAGATTATCGTATGGTATAAACCTGTCTTCTACCTGTGCTATATTCTTCGTCCACCAAGCGCCATCTGTACAAACTTCGTCGAGTATTGCCTTGCAATCGGGTCCATCATTTATAGTACACTTTCGCATATTTACATAATAACCACCTTTACCTTCTTTTTTCCACAAGCCGCCTTCCTGGATGCTTTTATTCATCGTCTCTTTTATTTTCAATGCAAGTTTTTCAAGCCTATCTGCATAATTATCATTACCAAGCATCCGTGCAAGCTTAGCGACTGAACTAAATGCAAGGCTCGTCTTTGCGCACATCAGGGGTTCTTCCGTATCCGGTGTAATAAACATATAATCATAACTACCCCAGAGAGCATCAGGCAATGAATTGCCGTTAGTATCCAATAATTCAAGCGTCTTGATTACATATTCTATCTCACTCCATATAGATTCAATAAACTTACGGTCCCCGCTAAGCTTCCAATAATTATATGTAAAAAGAAGAAAATCAGCCTGGGATTCAGAACACCATGGGAAAGCATATAAACCGGCTTTAAGACCTTTGTCGTATAGCTGGGGTATATAAAACCGTCCATCATTTAAAGGCCATACTTTGCTTTGTCCAAGCGCCTGATTTTTATTCTTAGCCATTATCAAAAGGCGAATTGATGATTTCATCATAGCAAGAACCGAATCATCTCCGGCTTGTGCCCAACCAAGGAATCCCCAATATAAATCACGAGTCCATATACCATATGAAGGTCGATCGGCGGATAATGCTGCAACATCATTATGAATACTACCGGATGTACACTGTACCGTTAATGTTGGTATTTTTTCACCATCAAAATTTTCATCCACAATATTATGAATATATCCATGCAAAAAAGCTGAATCAATCAAGCTCACATCCTTGCTCTTTATATGCTGAAAGACATATTCATTAATATTATTGTTATCAATAATGTCCGACTTCGAATTTTTACTTTTATCATCGTCTTTTGCAAAAAGGTAGGTGTTTCCTAAGAGACACATTACTAAAATTATTAATAATCCAACTTCTATTTTTGTTTTCATTGAATTTTAACTTTTATATTTTAACTTATTTAGTATTTGGTTATTTCTTTATTTTGAATTTTATTGTTTCGAAAGAATTATAAAATATTTTAATAAAATGCCTTTATTAACTTGATTAATTCCGAGAAAATTTAATATTTATACAGGTGACTGCATCTAAGAAATTGATGTATTCTCCAGCTGTTTTAATAACCACGATAGTTTTCCAATTCATCTTAGAGTTCTGATTTTATCAATATCCCTTTAAATAAATGATATGAAATTATTTTAAGAACATGTTTATTTCTCGACTAATATTTGTAGTCCATTGCCATTAATTATTAAAGGGTCTCCCTGATTAACTGTAATAACATTTCCATATGGTTCATACAATAATGCCTGTTTTATATTTTTATTTGTAAATTGCCAAACATATTTTACCGGATCAGGGGAATCATTTGCGATTATAATTGCACGCTGATCAGTTTTTGAGTTTCCATGCACTTTAAAATGGAGATAGCTTGATGACTTAAGATTTACAGCTTCATATCCATTTATTGAAGTTGTATCACCGGAATTGTTTTTTGCTCCAGGCTGATTGGATTGATTTTTACTTTCTACAGTACTATCCACCTCAAAAACTTTAGCATCCAGATCATCATAATATTTTCCCATGAAAATAATATCTGCTAATTCTTTACGAATACGTTCTACCTCCTGAATATATTTTGACCAATCACGGTATAAGGGCTGATCCATTGTTCCCTGATATGAATCAGGTTCAGCACAGATAACAGATCCCGTTAGAACCGCGCCATTAATAGTTTTGAAATCTCTTGGTAATGAAACATGCTGGCAGGATGTCCATTCAGGAAATACATAGCGCAAAGGAGATATTTCATAACCGGCAGAGTTTCGATAACCAATATCGAAATAAGGGATCAATCTGTCTGTTCCGAATTCCGATGCCACGCAAAAATCAGGGTTTATTTCCTTACACTTCTTATAAACCCGCCCAATAGATTGCACAAGACCTTCGCATAAAGCTATGTCAGGTTTGGCTGTATTGAGGGGATTAAAATCCAATGTGGACCCTACACACACCTTATCGATCTGAAATCCATCAGCCCCATATTTAACAAGCTGCTCAAAATAGCCGTCAAGGATATTTTCTATTTCCGGAATAACAGACGAACGGACATGATATCTTACGCTTAATTGCTTCCTTGCTAAGAGAGTACTTTCACCCCATCCCATCCATATTGCTTGTTTACCAAACTGATCCTGAGCCATATACTTGAATAACTCCCTTTTATACCAGTCTGTATTTTCATCCAGGATATTATAATTACAAAATACAAGGCAGTGACCGCCTTTGTTTTTTATGGACTTCAATAAGGTTTTAAACCCTTCAATACCGCCAAGTTTTTCTTCGGGAAAATAGAGCGGATAATTTCTTTCTAATCCGCCATTGTTCCATCCAATTAGTTCATAACAGTTGATACCAAATTTTTTTGCATCATTTGTCCATTGCTCGTAGCCCTTATAATCTGTCACTATTCTGTCTTCCGGCTGATAAATAATAGAAGAAAACCACGCACTTTCTTTTCTAAGCCAGCTCTGTGATTTATCGAATGGGAAATGAGATAAAAACCATTGCCTGTAAAATTGTGATCCGTTATGCCAATCGCCTTTATGAACCCGGACAAAAAATTCACCTGACTCAAAAGTTTCCCCCGAATGAATAAAAGGATAACGGACATGAGAAAAAACAAGTCCAACCGGCTGCCCGGCAGCTTGTTCATTATTAAGCCATGAATTGTTATCTCCCGTACTGTTAGGCTCAAGATAAGCATGCCATGTACTATAACGTAAAGTAGTGTCATGATAACCCAGGTAAAGCCCGATATCAGATTTTTCGTCATAAATATCCCACCAGGGCATTGGCATCCCCCCTGGATAATCCTGAGACCATTCTGCTGCTTCTGAGCCCAAACCCCTTCCTCCGGGAAAATTTTCAAATAGATTTATATTATGGCGGCAATCAACATTATAACCCGGATAAGCTAACTTTGCTTCACGGTTCTGCCCGAAATCTTTCAGACCCCCTATGCGTGGAAACCAGAACTCGGAAACTAGATGTTTGTCGTTATTAATAAGTTTTGCCTTAAATGATACAAAATCTTCTTCTAGTTTTATATAATATGTCAGGTCAATAGGATAAGTTCCTTTGGGAGATGTCATACCTGCAACAACAACGATAATAGTATTGCCCTGTTTACTAACAGATTTTGCATTTTGAGTCATACCATCTATATAATCACACAGATAATTATCTGACTGAAGACATATTCTGTAATTTGCCATAAGACGCTTTTCACTTACTAAATCACAACCAATCTTCTTTACGAGGATAGAAGATATTGCCCCATTATGTTGGTCAACAATGACCCTGAAATTTTGATTCTCGAGAATTACTGATGACTGAGCTTTTATGATACAGCAGCTACTTAATAAGACTATAATTATGACTATCAATGGTCTTATCATTTTTCACTCCTAATAGTGAAGTTAATAATTCTTAATTAATTTGCTCGCATTTATTCCCACGACATTTTCCAGAATATTTCCTGCATATTTTTTTTGCGGGGTAACATTAACCGGAAGACATCAGATACATAATTAAAAAGATAATCGGCTATTTTTTTAACAAATAATAATTTGTTTAATTCTTTACAAGTCTTACCTTGATTCTCCCAACTTTTTCATAACCAGTCCATACTCCGGAAGTCAGCGCTGTAAAATAAATGATGTATATATCGTTTCTTTCATTAATAAAACTTAGCGGGGTACGAATACTAACAGCCCACTTTGGCATAGGAATACTCAAATACTTTTGCACCCAATTGACGCCATCCCTTGAGTACCCATAGCCAATTGAGTGACAATCCTCAATACCATGCGCCAAATCATCGTAAACACAAAATTTAACGCCAGTACTAAGGGTAATAACTATAGGATTCTCACAATATGTGAAAACCGGATTATTAATGACTCTTGTCCAATGTCCTGTCAAGCTATTGGCTGTTGCTAAGCCAACATCCCAATAAGATGCGGCATCTGAGCTGCCATAAAATCCGAACCATTTACTGCCCACTTGAAATGGATAAAAAGAATCAACACCCTGTTTATCTTCCCATAAATTTTTATTGACATCATAATATGATAAGACAGTATCGGCTGCATCAATATAGAGCCCATCCAGCCCATCAAAGCCTTTTACCTTTGAATATGCTCTAAAAATTCTTCCATAATTATTATTTTCTTCGTAACCCACATAAAAGATATTCCAACGTTCTTCGTTTGTATCATAAACCGGCATAGGAGACCATATTGCGTATTTCGGAATAGTTGGTACATTTATCGAATTCTGCAATGTACCTACCCTTGTCCAAGATACTCCATCGGAGCTTTTCCAATGACCGGTTCGAGTCAAATCACTGCCGGAATTTGCGCTGACTGCTCTCTCTGTAATGAACATATTATAATCATTTTTGTATAAGAAAACCTGGCCGCATTCATATCCGTATTTATTATCTATAGATCCCGGGTTAGTTTGATCTATTAAAGGAGAATCACTCCCTTCAATAAGCTCTAATGAATATTTCGAAATAGCCGGGTCACCTTTGCTTTTTGTAGAAGTTGACGCTTCAATGCCTTTATTTGTATTTACAGCCATTAATGCTGCGTACTGAAGAGGAGCTTTTGTATCAGAGCCCAGCAGCGGCTCTTTTATTTCTCCTTTTAGCTCATTTTGTGAAAAAGCAGTTTCATTGTACACAATTCCCAAAAATAGAAAGAGTAAATAACTTATCAGTATTCGATCTTTCATTTTAACTCCCTTTTTTATTAATTAAGAATTTTTTTTAATTCAATAAATACTTTTTTAATTAAAAATAAATGATATATTACTAAACAATCCGGGCATGAGTAAAAATTACAATACAATACTGAAGAATTCTCCTACTTTAAAATTTCCATTATTATAAGTGAAGTCAATTTATCAAAATAATTTTCATTCTCTTTTATTTTTAGGGAATCCGATAGGAATTAGATGATAAAGTTAATTTTGTGATAACGATGTTTTGCTTAAAATAATCAGTTTTTACTTAATGCTTTGCGAAATCCATTAAGTACATGCAGAAAATTTTTTTTGTTAAATCACAGCTTCGCCCCGTAAGTCACATTATAGAGAATCGATTTCATAAACTGCTGACTTAATATTTGTGTTCCTTAAAAAAATCCGAATTACATATTTCCTTCTAAATTCGGTTCCGTCTCAATTTTATTCATAAATGATCGGCGATTTGTTGAAAATCCTTTAGTTTTTCAACATAATTCTGAAGGCTCCGGGAATGAATCGATAGATATGTTGTGATCTAACAACCTTCTATCCAAGATTGCCGATCTTATTGAACAGTTCGAATAAAACATATTACCTGGAAGGAACCGTTTCCTATCTTTTATTAAGAATCTTTCTTTAATTACTTCAGCGTTGATATAATTGTAACTAAGTATTAAACTCATGTGCAATTCCAGAAAAATAGTTAATCTCCTTTATTATAAAGAAAATATTGTCTCATTATTTCTTAGATCGTAATAACTATTTTGCAATTGTCCCTTTAAAGATTTATTTAAACAGTTAGAAAGAAGCATTATTATTTTGATAAACTTAAATTAAAATAGCTGTGCAGGACATAGCTATTTTGGCAAATATTATTCACTTTTTGATATAAGATATTTAATGAGAACTCATTACTTCAATTGAGCGCCTCCCAGCCCAGAAGCATAAATTAAACGGCAGTAATTACGATAAAAGGTTTTATTATAATAGAAAAGTGAAAAAATTATCCGCCTCCCGGTCACTTTCAGGGGTATAATTTCAATTGGGAGAATGAAGAATATTGCGGAATACCACCAAATTTATAATGAAAGCGGGTATGAAACATTATCTTTTCTATCAGAAGAAATAATATTTTATCTTTCATTTACTATGTACATATAATACAACTCGCCTTCTTTGTAATTCATAAACGGTTTTAGTTTTATGCTGATGTTTGATTTTAATGCAAAACTGAGTCTGTTATCAAGCGGAGACACAAGGTTTTTGATGTTATTAAGGTCTATAGACGCAAGCAGATCTTTGTCGGGATTTTTATGCAGCATTCCTTCATAAGTCCACCACTGCTTATTTGGGGGATATTTTACGGATTCGTTATTCTTAAATTGTTCCGGATCCTCGGCAATCCACCATTTTTTATCGTTCGTTAGTTTTATAAGGGTTGAGTCCGGAGTTGTAAATGCCATTACCAAGGGGCCATACATAACTGCAGTCGGCCTTCCTTCGTTTTTATCTAATACACTCAGAGTAAAATCCATTGGCATTGTTACGCTGATCTTGTCCCCGTTTTTCCATTGCCTGTTTATTATAAACCACCCTTTCTTAATTGTACCAATAATATTTCTTCCATTAACCGCGGCAGTCATCCCGGGCTCTTCCAGCCATTCGGGCATTCTGATCCCGACGCCGAAATTTTCGGACTGCTTAATATTTATTGTTAGTTCGGTCTTGTCAGAATATGGAAAGTCCGTAATCTGTGTAAGCTTCACTGAATAGTTTCGTCCGTGTTTCCAGTTTACCACCGACGGAGTAAATAAATTTATATAGATATTATCATTATCATGGTAATAAGTATTAATGAAATACTGAACAACATTAAGCGGCCTTGTCCCGGCACAGCATGTAGCTGCCGCCGGTTTGTTAAGCTTCATAGCGCCGTTTATATTATAGTCGGAGTAATACATGACATTAGTTTCAGGCGTCAATGGTATGGTTGCATTTATTGCATTATAAGCAAGTCGTTCTATCCAGTTACCGTACTTCGCTTCACCTGTAAGAGTTATAAGGTTTTGGCTTAGGCGCAAAGCAGCCCATGTATCGCATTGCGTTTCAAAGTGATCTGTTCTGGTGGTCAGACTTTCAGCAATACTGTCCAGCGGCATAAGATGTTCAAGGTATGGCCCGTAACCACCGGTCGCAAACATTTCACTTGTCTGTAGCCAATCATATACGTTTTTCAAAGCATTAAGATAATACTCATTTCCCTTAACCCGGTATGCTTCTGCAGCAGCATTGAAAGAATTGATATGACTGTATGCATGGCACCATTCACTGTTCAACCCGGTAACGGGTGTTTTAGAAAAAGGCCTGACGGGATTTTCTGCAAACTCATCCCAATAGTCTTTATATTCCCAGTAGCCTGCTATATTCTTATACTCTGCTTTGCCTGTCTGCGTATATGCTAAGTATAACGGCCATGCACGTGTGTACCATTCACTTCCATTGTCGCCGAACGCCCGCATTCCATTAATGGTATCTCCCAGGGATATTGATTTATATAACGCGGGCATATTAAGAGGCCTGTTTTTATCACGCGACCTGTTTAAAATATAATTGCTTAATTTATCCAGAGCATCTTTACGTCCGCAGTAATTATAAACATCTAAGAAGGCAATAACCCACTTATCATTATCTGCTTTTTCTCCTATTCGGTTGAAGCATTTCCACCATTCGCCGGTAAGGTACACAGCTTTATCACGACAGGCTTTATCCCCCGTGATTGCATACAATCTGCAATATGTTGAAATCCACTGCGGAAGTGTAAGCGCCTCGAATTCCTCATACCATCCGCCGATATTTTTTCCCGGTGGATTCTTATCGCCCGCCTGCAGCCTTAATCCATGAAGCATATCGTCATTTGACAAATTCATATAAAAATCTTTTGTTTCCATGAATTGATCATACATCAAACCGGGTAGAAGCTGCATATCGCCAAAGTTAAATGGTTGAAGTACATCGCTCTTTGCTAGCTTACTTTTTGACTGACCGGCAGTAAATATTGAAAAACAAAATATTACTATGCCGGCAATCGAAAGATATTTCACTTTTTTAAATCTTAACATAATATTTTTTTGATTGTTGGTTAATTTATTTATTTATTATAATTCATAGGATTGGTAGAGCGGATAAAGGAATTATAATTCGACCTTTATACAGTCCACCGGTAATTTCCCGTCTTTTGTTTCAATAAACAGCGCATGATTACCGTTCTTTAATCCGGAGCTTTCATAAACCACCGATGATTTTGAAGCTTTAGAATTCCTTAAAGATATATTATTCGAAAAATTACCATCAATGTATATGTTAATTGTGCCAAAATCCTGTCCCTTCGGTGAGTAGAGTTTGAATCGCCTGCCACTAAAATTCCATTTTATAAAAGCAGAGTTACTTTTGGAAACTGCCCCCTGATCATATAAGAAAGTGGAATCTTTCACAATTATCCAATCGTCCAGCTGACTATTCTCGTTTAATATGTAACCTGAGGTTACAAGCGCTTCACAAAAACCATAAGAAATTTCGCCAGAGTAAATTTTGCCTTTTACGACAAAATGTTTAGCGGAAAAGTAACTTTGCTCATCGACGCAAATTCCGACAATCCCTTTTCCCGCTTTCAAAATTCCTTCCCAGCATTTTTTACCATTTAGACTAAGTATATACCTACCATTTTCTTTTTTGAGTTTCAGTTTCTGTCCTGATTCCCCGGCAGGGAGATTTCCCGATGCAATATTCACAGTACTATCTTTTTCAACCAGATTCACTTTCCATTCATTTTTACCTACCAGTATTTCCTTATAGTTTGTCGAATTATTCGAAGCCAAATCGAATTTCCCCCAACCGGTCTTAAGATCCAGCAGCCCTTGAAAATCCCAGATAAGATGAAGAGTTCCGTGCAAATCATACTCAAAATTGATGCATTTAACATCAAATGCTTTTTTAATATAGGAAAATGATTTTTGATTCGGCGCCGATAAGCAGAATCCTTTTCCCCCTGCGAGATTTTTAGAAGATGCCTTTGCAAGATTTATAGTGCCATAATTTTCTTTAGTTCTTGATGGGTACATAACATAAAGTGAATCATGGTTATCAATAAAGCCGTTAATGGTTTGCCCCCATATCCCGCAATATTCATACTCGCGTTGAATTGAATGCCAAACAGAATTTTCACTTACAGATTCCCACTTATCGGGATTGGTGACATCCTCTGTTTTCACCCGATATAGAAACTGGTAATCGCGATTAACTGCTACGGATGTTGCAGGTACATAAGCATACCCTTTATGCGTGAAAGCGGGGAAATATTCCTGTAATGGGGGATAGAATTTCTTGCTCTCCACACTGCGAAGTATTTTCGAATCGCTGTATGGTCCATCCGGGGATGAAGAGACGGCGTAAGCCAATGCCCAAGCACCCGACGGCTGCATATCCATCATATGAAGCAGCACCCAATCATGTTTTCTTTTAATAATCATGGGTGCGTACATCCGCCAATAACGGTTATTAAGCAGGTTATGGGTATACTGAGTATTAATTCTCAAAGGATATTTCGAGACATTAAAAGGGCCCTCAGGGGAGTCGGAGACTGCATAACCGATGCCGCTTGATTCCATATGCTGCCAGTCGGCTGAAGAGGAGACCCAGTCAAATACCATGTGATACTTTCCTTCTTCATATATTACCATTACATCAGGCGCTTCTATTTTTATCGTGTTGTAGCAAGTAAATCCGAACGGGAATAAATCACCAGTTTTCTTCCACGTTTTTCCCTTATCGGATGATTTATAAATAACACAGTTAAAATCTTTACGGGTTTTATTTTTACTTACTTCATAACCTCTGCGATATTCACCGATATATAAGTACCAGTTATCACTTTGGGGATCCGCAAAGAAAAATCCGTTAACAGGCCACTCAGCTTCGGGATACCCCTGATAAACAGGATTATTTGCAAACCGTTCAAAATTATCCCAGGATGGACTTCCATAAGCAAAGTGGTGAGACCAGTCGTTTTTATGAGAAAACAATGCATAATCATTTTGTGCCCGGCACGGTTCTAAATTAATTATGCCCAACAGGAAAATCAGATTTAGGATTATTTTTGTTTGCATATTGTCATTATATTTTCATTGTAGTAATTCCGAATAAGAATCCAAGTTTTTCTATTATCCCGAATAGATGTTCAACCCCAGTCGTACAAATTCTTTACATCAAATTCTTTTCTTAGCATGCGTGCCGATAATCTTGTGCATTCACTATCCGCTATGTCGCTGCCGATTGCTTTGTCAAGTCCGATCCAGTTTGCATCCCAACCTGCCTGACCGGAAGGCAACTCAGTTTTATTTAATAATCCCATAGTCCATTTTGCAGCCCGGCTCCATTCCGAGAGGGTCTACTAAATTTTCGCATCGTAAATATTTAGGATGGAGTATTTTATCTTTGCTTTTGGAGGAGAACCCTCCATATAATATCCCTGTAAGTAAAAACAAAATAATAATTATACCTTTTTTCATAGTTCACTTTATCAAATATTAGTTTATGATAAAAATTAATTATCTAATCCTAATAATAGTTTTTAAAGTTACTCCATCATTTTATGTCATTTATATCCCATTTAAGATTTTCTTCGAGTGCAAAGAAATGACCAATCAATGTCCATCCCCAAAATGGATCGGCGCCTAAGCCTTCCCCTGTTTCCGAGTTGAAGTAT
This sequence comes from uncultured Ignavibacteriaceae bacterium, assembly GCA_964618785.1. Lineage (GTDB taxonomy): Bacteria > Bacteroidota > Ignavibacteria > Ignavibacteriales > Ignavibacteriaceae > FEN-1297. The sequence continues at coordinate 33,868 of CAZUCY010000013.1, forward strand.
TCGCGGTTTCCCGATTTATCAATAAGTTCCTTAGTACGTTGGGCAACTATAGTTGCTAAATCATTATATCCATAATTTTTCAAACCGTGATAGACCATATAATTAGTAGGCATCCAGACATTTGCACGCCAGTTGCAGCCCATATCAGCCGGATATTCTGTAGTGCTGTACCATGGTTCGGATTTAGCCAGCGCGGCAACGGGATATGGTGTCCAAAACTCCCGCGGATTAAATAAATGTTCTACTATCATTCTCTTTGCTTGTTCCGGCGTTGCAACTTTTGACCATAAAACAGCAAATGATTCTACCGATTTAACCGGGATTTTATACTGGTTGGCTGATAACGAATTAAGAGGTGAATATACCCAGGCCGTTTTAGATAAAGGCTTTTCAGAATTTACTTTCCTGTCGTAAAAAAAACCATCCTTATCATCCCATAATAATTTACGGATCGCTTGTCTTCTTTCCTCAGATATTTTCTCATATTTTTTAGCCATATCTTCTTTGCCGGCTAAATGCGCTAACTTCGAAAATGCCAGTGTCTCACGGACTAAATAACAGTTTAAGTCAACACCTTCGCACTGCGCATCCTCCCAGTATCCTGCCCTTTCTATTTGGTCATCCATTCCGGTATGCGGGGCGCTCATCCAAAAACTTAATCCGTCTTTTTGATTCGTCATCTGGTTAAGCCAATAATCAAGATATTTTTTTAATTTCGAAAAATAAGGCTCTTTCAGTATCCAATCTTTTTCACCATATGCTTCATAAACTAAGTAACAGATTTGAGCCATAAACGGTTTTATATGTTCTTTAGCATCCCATGGGTCTGCAGGTACCGCTCTGGGAATAAACCCGGAATCATTTTCGTTCTCAAGGAATAGTAAGATTCCACCTTTTATATATTTTGATGACCAACCCATATATATTTGTACTATTGCCTGGAAATAAGAATCCCAATCATAATCCCCTTTATAAACAGATGCCGGCGTGTAGATCTGTAGTCCAGTAGCCGGATCTGTCACGATCGCCTTTTGCATTAAAGAATCTAAACTTAAAAAATGACTTCTAAACTCTTTTAGCTCCGCTTGACCAGGCAATTTATCCGGCAATGTTTGACAGTAAACATTAAATGCAAAAGCTATTATAATGACAAGAATATATTTTCCCATTTCTCCTCCAAAATTCTTTTATTTTTTCCTTTGTTATTAAATTATTTGAAGTTAATTATTTTTTTCCCCTATTATAATTGTATTGAAAGCAGTATATTAAAATTTCACTTTCTGGTTTCCGGCTTTCAACGGAATTTCTTTTCCTTTCCATATAAATTTTCCCGAAACCTCATCAGGTAAAAAAATATCACCCTCGATACCCTCTTCACCTTTTCTTTTTACCTTAACTATAATATTGCCTTTGGGATGCGGCATTTTCACATCTATGTATTTTAAGGGTCCTAAGTGCGGCTCTATTTTTACAGACTTAAAACCGGGAGATGCAGGTTCAATACCACTGACATTTGCAAGGAACTCATAAATTGGGCTTGCGCTCCAACCATGACAATCAGATCGAGTTGGTTCAGGTTGTTCTGCAAATGTTGTAAGCCCCATTTCAAGCATTTTTTTCCAGGGCACTAAAGTTAAAAGATATTGATCAGCCATTCCTGCTTTTTCAAGCGCCCTGTTGAAGTAAAATCGATAGTAATATGTGCATTGCGTCAGGTCTTTTTGACTAATCACTCTTTGCATTACAGAGTCTGCCGTATCATTATCAAACATACCCACAATTATTGCCATTATATTTGCATGCTGACTAAATTTATTTTTCTGAGGGGTATCGGCAATCAAACCTTTATTGTGACTCCAACAAAGCGTATATGTACTTTTTGTAAGGGATTGTGAAAGATGACGGTATTCCAGCGCTTGATTCTGGTCTCCAAAAGCTTGAAATATATCTGCCGCCATTTGCAAGGCATATATATATTGTAGGGTAATTATAGAAGAATTACCATCAATGACTCCTGCAGGAACTCCGCCAATTGGCTTTGCAGAATTCCAAGGACCAAAAGACCAATCTACAAAGTTCCACCAATCCATTGGTCCAAGCATACCATTTGCTGCAATTTGCTGTTTATACCAATGCAGGACGTTCTGAATGCCGTTCAAGTATTTTTTAACAAAAACAGAATCAGCGCGTAACATCCAGAAATCATGAATCATGTCTATCCAGTATAGGGAAAATGGCGGAATAACTTGAGGTTGAGACGATGGGTAGCGGCTTTGAGTAAGCCCCATGGGAAGCAGCGAATCAAAAAAATGTTCAATGGCATTTTTCATTAAGCGATCATCTCCTGATACGTATAGTGAGATCAACGCCTCTATGCGGGTGTCGCCAATGTACTGCAACTGCTCATAGTAAGGGCAGTCGTAATAAGTTTCACCGGCACATAATCGGGCAGTTCGCCATGCTACATCCCATATTTGTTTTAAAGTTGAGTCATTACAATTAAAATAAGCCCGTTCCTTAAAAGGATAAGCAGTAAAATAACCATATAGATCATGGATGATTAAAGGGTCATCTTTCGTTTGAATAGTCAATTCCACGTACCTAAAGGTTCGGAACCAGAGAGGTTGGAAATGCCTGTTTTTTCCTCCGTCAGGTCTAAATATATCAGGGCAATCACAATCCATTCTTTTTCCTTTTGTATCATTACGGTTGCCTTTTTCTCCCTGATCATCAATAAGCGCTTCGGCATAGCTAATTTCTATCGTAGAACTTTTGCCCCCGCTTACTATTAATTCAGGATATGCTGTAGTAATGTAAGTTTGATCTAATAAAATTTTTACTTTACTGTTAACTGAAATATGCAGGGGTAATTTTCCTTCCAGGAAATCTTTGTCAACAGTAATATTTTCGACTCTGACTACTTTATTGATTCGTTGAAAATTATGCTGCATGAAAGGAATAGTTCGGGGAACCAGCATCCAGTCCCAGCCTTCAAACTTTCCATAAGGCACACCGTTGCCCAATAATTTAGGCAACTTCCAAACACTATCATCAAAACCGGGTAATTCCCATCCCCAGGGATATTTGGACCCATCCACATCATCACCAGGTCCTACCACTGTGTGCATGGGTTTTGTAACAGGAGAGATATAAGCTTCATCTCTATCTACTTTCCATGTGTCTCCTGTATTGACCACATTTTCCTGTTTTGTATCTCCCTGCAAAATAAAAGCCGTCTTATTTGTTATCTGTGCAATGGGAATAAAATCTCCAAAATTCCAAACAACAGCAGCCAAAACATTTTGTCCTACTTGTAAATACTTTGCAATATCAATGGTTTCAAAACGCCATTGACCAAGGTCTCCCCGGGCTGGCCCATTGCATACTTCTGTACCATTAACAAATAAACGATAACGGTTGTCACCGGAGACATGCACTATAAATTCTTCCGGTTTTTCCTGCAGATTGATTGTTTTTCTAAAATGAAATACCCCATAATCTTTCATTGATCCCACAGGATAGGTAATCCACTGTGCATTCCACTTATTGTTTAATAAATACTGGCTAATTTTAGTTGATTCCTGACCGTACAAATCAATAGGGAGTAAAAGAATAATAACAAGCCATAAATGCGCCAAACCTGTTTTAATCCGAAATTTTCTTTTCATTATTTATTAATCTTTATAAAATAATCAATGCTCAGTTTATATAAGAAGCATTATTTTTAAGTTTTAATTTATTTTTTTAACCCGATAATTATTGAATGTCTGTTAACTAAAGTCGCAATTCCTTCACCCATAAAGTGATAAACATTCAAGATAACGTTACCACTCCTTAGTAGTAAAATAATAATTGAAGCGACGATCAGGCGCAGAATCGCCATCTATAAAAAAATCTGTTATATCATTTAGCTTCTGAATATTATCTGCCCAGTGAAAGTTAAATGAAATATCTTTTCCCGTTTGATTAATTAAGCTTCGCGGTACCCGAATTTCCATTTGATTTCCCGTAAATCTATATTTCAAATCAGTTACTACAATCCATGAGGAATTCCGACTATTCCATGCAGCTAATGTCGTGATTGAATCCGATTTGACTTTTAGATTTACTACATAATCGTAACCTTCCCAGCCAGTTGCGTGGTTTGTATCAGCATCTATAAACAATAACATCCAGTTTTTATCTGTGTAAGGAGTAAGTGAACTTTTTGTTCTAACATAAAAGTACACGTTATTCGAATCGTAAGTGGCTCGAGATTCAACTATATCGTTACGACCTGTTATGTTTGTATAAATACATCTACTATCTATATTTCTAAAGTTACGATGTGCAACATCTCCGGCGGCATCGCGAAAAACTGGTTTTACACTCAACCATTCGGTAAAATTACCGTCCATTGTAATAGTCTTGGGTGGTGTAGCTCTTTCCGGCAAGTTTAAGCCTTTATATTTTCTAATATTACTTACTAACTGATAATAATAGTCGTCTGTATAACCGTCTTTCATAGGTTCAATATCCCGGTTGAATTCCATATTGAATTCATCAACAAAATAGAAGGGGCATTCTTTTGTCAAGAGTTTTCCCATAAAAGTAAATTTTCCTAACATCTCTTTAGGATCGCGAAAATTAGCATCCCATGCACCTGCAATCCATTCATTCCATCCTGTTACAGTTATAATTGGAGGGTTTACTTTAAGTGCATTTGTCCATTGATCTTCAAAATACAAGCCATGAGAAGTCTCACTGCTTACCCAATACTGGTTATAATAAGGTGGTTTTCCATTATGGAAACTAGCGCCTCTATTAGTAACTTCTTCTATTGTTTGCACGGGTGCGCCGATAGCTTTACAAACACAAATTTCCTCAAGTTTTCCGCCTTGGTAGAATGGCATTTGCGGATAATAATCAGTGTACTTCCACCACTGATTTTGCGTACCTGAGAAATCCCACATTTCACGCCAGGTAAAAAAATTTCTTATTTCCATCGGTTGTGCAGTATCTGAGGGGGCTAAAATTAAAGGTTTTCCATCCCAGTAAAACCAAAGATTAGAATATTTCTTTAATTTGTAAAAATTATTATACATATTTTCAACCTTTGATTCAGGATTATACTTGAAAAAAAAACAAATCTTTGGGACATCTATTCCCTGGCTTTTCAATTCCTCCAAGATTTGGCAATAGGTCTCAAGCGTTGTATCGAATTCAGCCCACTGATAATCATTAGTATAATCCAAAAAGACAAAGTCGACCCCTGCATCAGCAAGCATTATTATATTTCTTCTCATCACCCATGGATCATCCGAGCAGTAATATCCAGCTTCCGGTTCTCCCCAATAATAAGTTTTTGCATGTTGCCAGGCTGGGTTTGCTGGATTATTTAAAAGTATTTTAGAAACATCACGTATTTTGTCAACTCGCCAATGCCATAAGAAATAAAAGACACCGACATATTTATTAACTTTCATCGGCCCTACTTCCCTGTAGGTTGGCAAACTCCGACCTAAGGCATCAGTAGCTGTCCAATCATTACCAAATGCAGTTGCTTGTTTTGAATCCTGCGCATATGTGTTTGATAATGTCAACAAAAAGATGAAGAATAATAATTTTTTTAGAAACTTCATAAATGCCTAATATTTAAATAATAATTTTTTATTTTGTAATATTTAAAACTACAAATTACTTCAACTCATTTGATAATTGTCATCTTTTTTATAAAAAAATTTCCTGCTTTAATTTTATACATATAAACACCTGTAACTAATCTGGAAGAATCGAAATTTGTAGAATAGGCTCAGGAATTTTGCTCTTGATTAACTAATGTAGCAACTTCTTAACCTAAAATATTGTATAATTTATGAGTAACAAAAATTACATTAGAAGATACTTTACATAACCTCTGTTGTTGGGTGAAATGATTTAGGCAAATTTTGTGAATATGTGTGGTATTGGGAATTAAATAATTTTATCGGCATTATATTAAATTTGCAATTTATCAACATTAATTTTAAGTAAATAAAGTTCGATACTTTATGCAGCGACCAGCTCAATAAAAATTTTATTACTATTAGTATTTTATAATTATTTCAAAGGAATATTGATTGGACCAAATGCCGGGAGGGCATTATCAAGCGAATCGGTAATGTTCATGTAAGGATATGTGCCGGCTCCGCTTACTAATTGAGCGGGTGTATCCGGAAGTCCTGATAAATATACATCCATTGCATCATTATCCTCCGGGTTCAACTGTACTTTTGTTACCACATACATTATATTTTCTTTTCCGTTTAAACGAAGTGAATATTGGCCCGGAAGACCGCAGCTTTTAAGATTGCCGCAAACTCCGCTATAATTCACTTTGATGTAATATGAACCCGATTCCTTATCTTGGCATAATTTCATTGACTCAAGATTAATTTGTCTTGCGTGTCCGGGTAATTTATAAACATAAGTTAATGCCATCTCTGCTATGCGTCTTCCTACTTTTTTTTGACCTTCGGTAGATGAATGGATGCAATCATCTAAGGGTAAGTCTATCCCGGTAACCATAAAAACATTATTCCGTTTTATTAATATATCACGTTGTATTTCTCTTATCTTTTCCCATTCTCTGTCCATTACCGAGTCTCTGATATTAAATTTCCCTATTTGGACATAAATTATAGGAAGTTCAGGATTGCCTATATCTTTACGGAATGAATCTATAAGGTTAAGAAATCTATCTTCATAAGTTTCTGTCTTAAAAGCGAGAGCTTCCGATTCTCCTTGCCACCAGAGAATACCTTTTATATTCCTGCCCACTAAATTTATTTTGTTTATTGTTGCACCATATAGAGAGCTGTCACCCAATGATTTTCCGGATGGGTCCCATTGTTCAATAGTTGAACCGCCCAAAGCGCAGGGAAGTAAAGCAACCGGGCGACCCGTTTTGTCAAAGATATGCTTTGCAAAATAGATTCCTGGACCAACTCCTCCGATTGGTTCATTCTTACTCATCTCTCGAAGTTTTTTATATTGAAGTTGCCATTTTTCCCAGGCTTTTAACGAATCTTTTAAATGAGGAATAAAAAGTTCAAAATAATCTTTCTCATATGCAAAAGCAGCTGCTTCATAAAATCTATGTAAAGGATTTTGAGCAATCATCCAATGATTATCCATATTCAACATCAGTATATTAGGGTTAGTAGTTGTATCAGGTGTTCGACCGTTGCCTTCCATATTCGATTGACCAGCTAATACCCAAATATCTGCATCAATCGGGCAACGGATAGCTGCATTTTTTTGTTGACATATGCAGACTATTTGTGATAATGTTAAAATTACAATTAACATCATATAATAAGATATAGACGTTCGCTTTATATATCTAAGCATTCAATCTCCGATAAAATAATAGTGAATCTTTGAATATTTACAACTTCAAATTAGTGGGAAATGGCGTATTCTTTAGTTTAGAAATTATATTGGAAAATATTTAATTGAAAAATAACAGCTTAAAATGAATACATATAATGTGTCTAACTTTTTTGCGTTTAATTACAAATGCTAAATACGAAGTATCGCCCGGTTATTATGATAATTGTTAAAATTTGTCCAGCAAAACTTGATCTTACAGCTCTTTGAAATAAAATGACAGGTTCCGGAACCGGTTTCATTAATCGTCCTCCCCTCTTCCTATTTTATATATTTTAACCAGGCAACCTTTGTAACTTCTCTTCCAAGCGCCTTAATCGAAAAAAATCTTTTTTAAATAGCCCATAAGTCTCTGATTATTTCGACCCAATCCAGCCCATATTCAAAGCTTATTGTATTAGTAACATTTAATATTTTAGCCTGGATAAAGTTTTAATATTTGATTTTTCACTTTTGCGTCATTTTAACCATGATTATTTCTAATGCCTCTAAGCTTTTCCCCTTCGTTTCAGGAATTTTATTAATAATAAATATAAGCATTAATACGCACATTATATCGAAAATCAAGAAAGCTGCTCCTCCGCCAAGACGGTTTAATATTGCAGGAAACGTAAGTGTTACGAGAAAATTAGCGCTCCAAAGCGCGACAATTGCAACCGACATTGCTTTACTTCGCATTTTATTTGGAAAAATCTCCGAAACTACTACCCAAGTTACCGGGCCAAGAGAAGCTGCAAAAGAAGCGATATACGTAAGGATGAAAAAGAAAATTAAATAGCCTTCCAGTTTATTGAAATAATAAGCAACAGTAATCACTGTAAGGGAAATAATCATTCCGGTAGTTCCTCCTATCAGCAATGGTTTTCTTCCCCATTTATCAATCCACAAAATAGCCGCTATTGTAAATAAGAAGTTGACCCCTCCGATAACAGCCGTTTGAATTAAAGCAGAACCGGTTCCATTTCCTAAATTTTTAAAAATAATTGGAGCATAGTACATAATGGAATTTATACCTGTAAGTTGTGAAAAGACTGCTAACAATACACCTATCCATAAAACAGTTCTCATTCCTTTTGAAAATACTTCCCCATAATTTCCTTTAACTCCCTGAACAATTGAATTCTTAATTGCTTGAAGTTCTACTTTGGCAATATCGACTCCATTAATTTTTTTTAAAATGGAATATGCTTCGTCTATTTTGCTTTTTTGAACCAGCCAACGCGGACTTTCGGGAACAAAAAGCAATGTAATAAAGAATAAAGATGCAGGCATACCCATAACAGCAAACATCCAACGCCAGGAATTTTCACCCGTCCTTGCTAATAAATAATTAGAAAAGAATGCAAGTAAAATTCCACTTACAATGGCAAGTTGGTTTAATGATACAAGAGCCCCCCGTCTATTAGCGGGAGCTATTTCGGAAATATACATGGGTGAAAGCATTGAAGCAGTTCCAACCGCAACTCCGCCCAAAAAACGAAAAGTAATAAAGTATACCAAATGGGTGGATAATGCAGATCCCAGAGCTGATATTAAAAATAACAATGCAGCAACAATTAATGTATGCTTACGTCCAAACAGGTCTCCAGGTCTGCCCGAGGATATTACTCCTACAATACAGCCGACAAGAAGGCTACTGACTGTCCATCCCAAGGCGATATCGTTCAACGAGAAATAAGGCTGAATAAATGGGGTTGTTCCGGAAATAACCGCTGTGTCGAATCCAAAAAGCAATCCGCCGAGCGCTGCCACAAAAGCCGTCAGAATAAGGAATTTGTTATTTTTTTCTTTCATTAGTTATTTCCTATTTTACTCAGATAGTTTTTTGCTGTGTCTTGATTCTTCATAAGTTGTGTATGTCCTTTTGATTTTTTTTATCCAATAAATTTAGAACTATCCGATAGTTATTAAAATTATTTTTCAATAGAAAAATAGTTCCCGCTTCAATAATTTCTTGATCCCAAATATGCATTAATCTTTCCGGATTATAATTAACTCCCGTTCCTGCTCCATAAGTATTCGGATGGGAAAAAATATTCCCGGTTTTGTAAAATTAGTTTACTATGGAATCCGGCAGAACTCGCTTCCACTGCTAAAATATTTGTTCCACAGACGTGGGTATTTTATGATAAATAAAAATTTTCAGCATAATATTTCTCTCATTATTTATTATTCTTTCCCAGCAGTTTTTCCTACAGATTTATATAATTCCACCAAACGATGAGCATGTTCATCATAAGCGCTTTCAAAGAGTTGAGCAGCCCTTTCTGCTCCAACTATTGCTGCACTACTAAGTACTTTTGGCGGTTGCCCGGCTTCTGTTAACAGTTGGGCTACTTCGGCTTTGATAGAATTAATAAGCATTACTCCTCCTACTGTTGAACCAGGAGATACCGGCGTATCCAGATTAGGTATCTGTATCATCGCATCCCCTAAAGGAGCGCCTGTATCCAAAATTAAGTCTGCAAAATCACTCAATTTTCTTCCATCTTTTCTTTTGCTGGAGCTTCCGGCGGAATGCTTCTTTGTAGTCAACGCCACTACTTTTATCCCTTCCTTTTGAAAAATTTCTGCCATCTCAATTGGTACAATATTACAGCCACTTGATGAAATAATCAGAGCTGTATCCTTTGTGTTCAACTCAAAGTTCCGTAATATCCTTTCAGCCAATCCGGATACATTCTCCAAAAAAATAGCCTGACGTTGTCCATTGGCTCCTACTACCAGATTATGAAAGGTTAATGACAATTCTACTATCGGGTTAAACCCGGGGAAAGAGCCATACCTGGGCCACATTTCTTCTACCATAATCCGGTTATGCCCGGAACCAAACACATGAACCATACGCTTTGACAGAATGGTCTCGGCAAACCAGGATGCGGCTTTTCGTACATCTTCTGACTGTTTTTCTACTACATCAATTATTTGTCTGCATTTATTAAGATAATCACTAATTATATTCATTTTGTTATTATTTTTTCCCATATATATAGTTTTTGAAAATTTAAACTTATATTTTTAATATTAAACACTATTATTTATTGTTATTCTATAGGTTATATCTCACCTAAACTTTTATTGTATCGCAATGTTTGCCAATACTTTCGCCATTAGGGCTATTCTTAATATTCCAACAGAAGCGAAAACAATGAACTACCCCGCCAAATGTTCCATGTATTCACGTTTTGGCGGTTCTATTATTTGGCATAAGAGAATACTTTGGGCATTTAATAACAATATAAGCCAGGTCAATAAATTTCTGTTTTTCATATTTCTTAGTCCTCCTTTATTTTTATCAACTCTGTTTTTTTTGTTAA
>CAZUCY010000014.1:0-44458 GCA_964618785.1 uncultured Ignavibacteriaceae bacterium
CGCTAATTTTATCCCTTTACGAAAGTTTTTTATTGATTCTTTTTCCGATTTAAAAAATTTCATTAATTCAACTATCGATATATCATTCGGAATAAGTTTTTTTTGGGATTTATCAAATTTACCGCAGCATAGTATAATATTGAAGCCTGCTTTACTAAAATATTTCATTAAAACCCCCGGCGCTTTCCCCATAATACTCTGCCTATCAAATGCCCCTTCAGTAAGTACGACAAAATCATACTTTTTAATCTTTTTCAATCCCAAATCATCAAATAGGAAATGTTCGGATAATTTTACCTTCGCATTTAGGAAAAGGATAAATCCTGCCGCAAGTCCGCCGCCTGCCCCCGGTATTTGTTTAGATAATAATGTTAACTTATTATATTCCAATATATTAATGATTTTCTTAAAACCTTTTTCGATACTATATATCTCTTTTTCAGTCAAGCCTTTTTGTTTACCATAAGTAAAAGTGGCTCCGTTTTTACCTAACAACGGGTTTTTTACATCAAGTATTACTTCTATTTCAAAAGGAAGATTAATCCTTCCCCAAAGAATACTTGAAGCATATTGAAAATTCTTTGGAATAACTTCCATTTCATTACCGGATGAATCAAATAATTTTAAGCCTAATCTTGAGCACATCCCCAAGCCCAAATCATTTATCCCGGTTCCACCTATACCAATTATCATTTTCTTAACATTAATCTTCTTTGAATTAACATCATTTATGATAGCTAACAATAAATCCCCCATTCCCTTAGAACTAAGCAAAACCGGATGCCTATTAGCTTTAGGGATTACTTTTAACCCCAATATATCTGCAGATTCAATATAAAGTACTTTATTTCGTCTGTCATACCCTGCTTTGCATATAAATTTTAACTTATTATATGGAGTACTTACCTTATATTTTAATATTTCAAGTTTATGATATTCCCGGCAGACATTCAAGAATCCGTCGCCTCCATCTGATATAGGTCTTAAAGTAAGTTTTATATCCGGGCTGTTATTTAGTTCTCTAACAAAATACTTTGTTAGAGTTACTGAATCGGCACATTCTTTAAAACTGTTAGCAGCAATTAAAATATTTTTCATTTTGTAAGAATTATTCTTTTAAACCGGCTATAAAACAGAAGATTGCCTTTTTATTTTCTTAATTAGGCAACCAATCTGCATAATTATTTTCTCAATCTGTTAAGCTAAACTAAATTATTTACGTAAATTTTACTCTTACCACAAAATATAAAATCGATAAATATACAACTATTAACATTAAATGTACCAATATATTTTGAATATTAAGACCTATTAATAAGAAAATAAGAGCTATAAATACTATAATTAATAGCTCTTTTACCTGATAATTAATTTGTATCTTATGCTTTGATATAAGGTACATATAAGCAGCACTAAATAAAAATGCCATTGTTGTTGCAAATGCGGCGCCGATTATTCCAAACCTGGGAATAAGAATAAAATTGATTGAAACATTACTTAAAAACGCTATAGAATCAGCTATTAGGAAATGAAAACTTTTATTTGATACAAATGGATAAACAGAATAAAAAGATGATATTCCGCTAAAAACATATCCCGTCATTACGAATGGAAGAATTATTATTCCCGAACTATAAATCGGATTAAATAATAAAATATTAAAAAGATGTATTTTAAAAAGATATTGTGAAAATATGGACACGCTAAGAAGCATGATACAACTAATTGCTATTAACTTAGTAAATATTTTACCGTAATAATCTTTATAATCATTTTTATAATATTGGTATATAGAACGTGGGCTCCAGGCAGTACTAAATGAAATTACTAAAACATTCATTATCATAGCAATCCTGTATGCAAAGCTATAAAGCCCCACTTCTTCTCTACCTACAAAATAGTTCAATATAAATCTGTCGCCAAAGTTTACTCCTGTTCCAAACATGTTGGAAGCTACAAGCGGTAGGGAGAAGAAAAGCACTGCTTTAAATACTTCCGGTTTAATTTTGAAGACATATTCTTTCTTTATAATACCGGCTAATGAAAATAATAGCAATAAACTTGAAGCCAACTGCGCTAATAAAATACCAGCGACAGATAATTTTAATATATAAACAAAAATTATATTTAATATAAAATTGCTAACAGCGCCTATTAAAGAAAAATAAACCGATTTCTTTGCCATTTCCTTAGTTTTTAATAGGGAGATTACAAACACACTTATGGAATCAAAAAAAACGGATGAATAGACTAATAATAACAACGATGAAAAATCCGTAGTACCAAAAACAAATAACGATATCCGGTTGGATATAAATGATAATATCAGTGTAAGTATTATTCCCAATATTACAAGTGAATTTAAAATTGAAGAAAATATTATTTTACGTTTTTCTTCATCAGATTCTTCAATAAAAAATTTGTTAAGTACACCCTGCGTCCCAAACTGATAAATTACAGCAACTATTGAATAAACGGACATTAATAGCGCATAATTACCAAACTCAGTTGTCGTTATAAAATTAGAATAAATCGGGAGGACGGCAAAACTGAGAAATCGAATAAATATATTGCCTAATCCATACCATGCAATAGATTTTGACAGGCTGGTATTTTTTATTAAATTATTTGAGATTGGAATTTTAAAATTTTTCATTATTAATTACAGATTAATAACTCGTATCGGCAAAAGAAAATTAGAATAATCCAGACACCTGTTTGTCGAGAGTTATTTATAACTGAATAATCATTATTTTTTTATAATTTTTCATGGTATATTATAGATATTTACAGAAAGAAATAATTTTATTATTTGTCTTCAATCAAATCAAATAATTTATTAATTTCCTTTTTCCAGTTTAATTCCACTGCTGCTATTTTGCAATTCTGTTTCAATTTATTTCTTAATTCATTATTATCAAGCAAAATATTAAGCTGTTTAAAAATCTCATCTTTATCATTCGGGTCAACATAGATTCCGACTTTATATTGATCAACAATTGATTTCATTTGCGGAAAGTTGCTTACTAAAACAGGCACCCCGCAATTTATATACTCGAACATTTTATTAGGTAAAGCAAAATAATAACTAAGGCTGAGGTTTTCTATAATTGCCAACCCGATATCTGCCCCGGATGTATATTTTAGAAGTTGATTCTGTTCAATTTTCCCGTAGAAAAATACTATCTGGTCAATATTATTTTTGTGTGCCAGAGTTTGATAATATTCTTTATATTCACCGTCACCCAATATTATCAAGACACAATTTTCCAGCTCTTTAATCACATCAAAGATAATTCTTAATCCCCTTCCGTGTAAAATAACTCCCTGGTAGAGAAGTATCTTTTTGTCTTCATCTAAATTAAAGTATTTCCTAAAATCAAACGATTCTTTTATTTCAGTAGGAAAAGGCAGATTACGTATGACAACAGTACTCTTTAGGTTATATTCCTTTTCAATAAATTCAGAATCCATCTCGCCGGACGTTATGATTAAATCAATGTTTTTAATACATTTTTTTTCGATCCAAGCCCAAAACGCCTGTACATTTTCCCTTTTGTTTAACCCGGCAAGATGACTGTAAATTTCCCTTGAATCATAAAAGCTCTTAGAATTTTTAATTTTTGAAAATAATACGATGAAAGGAAGAGTATAAACATCCTCGGCAAAAACGAAATCAGCCTTTGTAAATAATAACCGGAAAGACAAAAGCAATGAGAATTTTAAATAGAAACAAATACGAAAAGCATCTTTCTTCAACTTGTAAACAGATATATCACCTTTTTCAGTTTTAAAATCTTTTGTCATCCAGTCAAATGATATGGCTTTTACTTTATATCCCCTTTCACGAAAAGAATTGTAAAAATTTGCAGCCCTGGAATCATAATGGATATTACCAAGAAAAGCTATACAAATTTTGTTTTTGTAATCCATAATGCGGAGCTATTTATAATTTTATTTGGAAAGTATTTCTCATAATGGTTTTAGCATCAAACTGTTCCTTGAATTCAATTAAACTCATGCTGGGGGTCATTGGATTTTCTGCTTTAGTATCCTGAGATACACCGATATCGACATAAGAATAACCATTCTCAGTGCAATATTTTACTATATCATACATAATGCGATGCATTGGTTTGAATTCTTCATACTGATATAACATCATATTATAAAAGCAGAGTGCAACTTTTTTGTTTGCAAAAAACATCAATGAACCGCCAATTGGCTTTTCACCAAGATAAACCAAGAAAAGTTTTAAATTATCGGGCAATAATTCTTTTAAATGAATCAGATCATCATAAGTGTGTGTAGGTTTTGCATCATGACGCGCTTTATTTTCAAGAAGAATCGGATAGAATTCATCATAACGCTCGCTGATTTCTACACGAATGTCGCCGCTTAAAAGAGATTTACGTACATTACGGCGGCTGTTTGGTGAGAAACGTTCAATAATATCCCTATTTTTATCTAATTTAATTGCACTTGAAATGTAATGAAGCTGGAAGGAAAATCCTTGCCACAACATTGCAAAATCAAGATTCTGATTCTGGTATTTTTCATAAACTATCGGTGCCGGAGTTAATATAAATTTTTTTATATTGTTTTCTCTTCCATATTTTAGAAGTGCTGAAACAATTTCCATAGCTTCAATAAATTTTATATCAGGTGTCACAATCGAACCATAACTTGCCCCAATCGGCGATTCAAAAGTTCCGTCCTTAATGGCACCAGGAAGAACTGCAACGATTTTATTTTTCTTTAAAAAAATAAGATGATCAAATTTATATTTTCCGGTTATATGATAATCAAAAAATTTTTGAAGATGAAACATTGTCCCATTATTTGATGTCAATATAAAGCTGTCCCACTTTTCTTTCCACTCTTCCGTATACTTAATTATCTCCATTATAAATCCATAAACTTTGAATAAATACCAAAAAAACTGCAGCAGGAAATGCAGTAAATCACTTTTAATTCTTTCTAATAATTAGAGAAATATCATGGGACATTCCATTAGGATAATATGACGGGAATAAGCGTGTACGGAAAATAGTTCCGTTATCCGAGGAATTAACAAATGACTCCCACTCCCCAGTAGAAATTCCTGAACTCTTTAACGAAAAATATTCAATCATGTTATTGTTATTATGTTTTATTAGTAAATAATTTTGAGCCTGCTAAATATCGGCTTACCGGCTGCGAAACAAACAAAATAATAAACAGCATATAAGGATATTTAAACCTAGCGTCACCAAAAGCAATTATTGTAATGGATAGCCCTAAAAGGATGAATAATATAATAGGGGAAAATTTATTATTAAAAATCCAGGAACCCTTTTTCTTTATTAAGCTAAACAAAAATATAAGCATAATATAAAAATAATATATATAATTTAAAATTAGAATAATGAAGTAGATAATTGCCAAATAAAAGGGTTTGCCTGCAAATATTTGCAATAACTTACCCTGTAATATCATTTTAACAAATTTTGGCAGATACATGCCGTTAATATGTGAAAGCGAAGGGATAGTAAAGTCGTCAAGGATGAACATAAAAAATATTTTACGGGGAATTAAGCTTAACCATTTTAATGGGTGTTTCAAAATCCAACTTTCTCCTTTTTCTTCCCAATACTTTCCCTTTTCTATATAAGTCATTGCAGCCGGGTTTTCGATATAACCAATTTTGCCCCGATCAAATACTTTAGCATTGAAAGCGCCCGTTGCGTCGTCATTTGCGCCTATAAGTAAATTTAGGGGTCCATTTGATGAACTAAAGATAAAAGCTCCAAAAGATATTTTTGTAATTGTTCCATAAGCAAGGATAAAAATGCTAATTCCTAATGTAATTGCAAAAAATGCTTTTAGCATTTTTTCTTTTTTCATAATCTTTATAATTAAAACAATCAAAAAAGCTAATACAAGTCCCCATCCCATAGGCCGGACAGCAATAGAAGCTGCTGCAAATAAACCGGATAGAAAGAATGAATTGATTGAATTTTTATAAAAGAATATTAGAGCGGTTAAAATAAGTATTTCGAAAAACAACTCGGTAAGATTTAATAATACCATACCAACCGTATTTAAATAAAACATATACAACAAAAGGCTGACAAGTGATATTTTTCTGTCAAATAATTTTTTACTTAGATTAAAGAACAAATACATCTGTAGTGCATTTAATAGAACATTAAGAATACCAATTATTTTTATAGAATTGCAAAATAGAAGAGCTATAATGATAATGTTTACATATAAAGGAGCGCTAATATAATCCTCATAGAGATGAACTTTAGCGGGGTAGAAACAATGATATTTTAAACAATCCTGTGCAAGCCTATAGTAATAAAGAGAATCGCTTGTAAAGGGTGGTTGCCAGAATAGTACTAATAAAACCTGACCTACAAAATAAATTACAATTATCTTGGATATATTTTCAAGAAGGTAGTTTAAAATTTTATTCATCCAAAAGAACCGTTAAGATTTTAAGCAAATTTCCCTAGCAAATATTTTATTGGTCAAAACTTAAACCGAAGGGATATTACATTTGCATCCCCCAACCCGTCGTTAAACGGCTGATAAGCATAATCCAGGCCGAAACCTCCCCAAATTAATCCGAAACCTGCAGTAAAGCCTTTTGATTCATATTCTGATTGATATCCACCTCTAAGCGCTATTAAATTATCATATAATATTTCAGCGCCATAATTAATGTGTGAATCATTTGTAAGAAGATATTTTTGAAATTCAGCCGCGGCTGTAACTGCAAATTTTTCAAATAAATTTATTTTGTAGGCAGTACCTATCCTGAATTCAGTCGGCAGTTTAGTACTTTCATTTTTAAGGTCATTCATGGAGCCCAAATTTTTTAGTACCATTGCCGCGCTTAATCCTTCAACAGGAGATTTGTAATTGAATCCGAAATCAAAACCCCAGCCGGTTGCTTCATCGGAAAATAATCCTTCATATAAATATTTAATTGTGGCGCCAAATGCAACATTGTTATAAATGTTAAATCCGGTAGAAACATTACCCGCAAAATAATTTGCATTAAAAGTTGCAATGGGGTTATCGGTAGCCGCTGTTCTTACCTCAATGTCGTTAATATTAGTTACATCCATTCCGAAAGCAAGCGGTAAACCCCACACGGAAGTTTTAACGCCGAGAATTTCACTTGTTGTACCCTGTATCCATGAGTTGTGCATAAGCATAATTTCATTATCATCGTTATCAGCAAGCCTTGAAGGGTTATAAAAGAATGCGGATACATCATTTGAAGTTTCCGCACCGACATCTCCCATTGATATATTTCGTGCGCCGAAGCCTAATTTTAGAAACGCCAGCCCGCTGTTCCCGGCAGATTGAGCTAATATTGTTGTAAAAGAGATTAAAATAATGAAAATAATTTTATTCATATATAAATTGTTCTATAAAATCAGAAATTAATATTTAAACCGACGATCTGCCTATCTTGAGTAGAATAAGGCTCGACAACAAATGCATAGTCTACACCGACTTTTATATTTCTAAAACTCTGAACGTATGAAAATCCAAGAGAAGGATTTGCAGGAAAATCAGAATTACTAATGTTAACCTGGTCAATTCCTCCGCGTAAATATAAGCTTTTGAAAATATTATATTCAATACCGCTTCTAAGAATATTGGTCCCACCGTTGCTGCTTTCCAATTCAGCTGAGACAATTATTCCATATTGATCGCTAGTATAATTAACGCCTATTTTTTTAAGAGTTGGGAATTTATTTGTTGAAGTAGTGCCCTGTTCACCATAAACGGGCGAAGTATCCCATTTGTACTGGCTGTTTAAATCGGTAAGCACAAAAGAAATATTCCAGTGCTTATTCAAAGAATATAAAGCGCCTATATCCAGACCGACACCGGTAGCTGATATTTGCTGGTATAATTGATAATAATAAACTTTAAAAGCTATACCGAGTGCAAACTTTGAGGAAAATTTATTTGCCAATGCTACAAAAAATTGATTTTCCGAAGTGGACAGGGTTCCGGTTTGATTACCATTATTATCCCTGCCATCTATATTGCTTACTCCTGAATTAATAATCCCGATGCTTAATCCCGCAGTAGCTCTTGGTTCATTGGATGAGTCCTTTGATGAATAAAAATCAAACCGTCTCGTAAAGTTTAAAAAGTTCAATGAACGGTCTAAAGATAAAAAAGAATATGACGTCTGGAATGAATTATCCTGCTGAAAAACCGAAAGAGCTGGATTATAATAAGAGACAAGGTTTCCCTCCGTAACAGCGGAAAGGGCATTTCCCATACCCATACCTCTTGCGCCGAAACCCATCCGTGAAAAAGCACCCGGCATACTGCTTATCTCGCTTGAAATAGGCTGCGAATATACGCTTACCGTTAAAAGTAAATAAATTATAATTAAAACTTTTTTCAATTTTTTCCTTTAAACCATGAGCTTATAATTAATGCAAAACTAAAATTTTACCGTAAACGGGTTTCCCCGAACCTGTATCTACCCTGTAAAAGTATACTCCGTTAGGCACAATACTTCCTCTATCATTTCTTCCATCCCAGTAATCAATGGTTCCGCTGGAATTATCAACTATGTGAGTGGGATTTCCACGCTGTGCATCCTGAATTACCGTTCTGACGATGTGCATACTGAAATCAAAAATCCTGATTGTAACCGGAATGCTGTTTCCGTTGGTACTATACTTAATTTTTAATATATCCGTATTCGGATTAAAAGGATTCGGGTAGGCATAAGAATTGCTTGAAGTACTTAAGGGCTGTGATGCAGTAAAAACTTTCCATGTTCCGTTCCATCCGTTATTATTTTCAGTCAATTTCGCTAAACCTTCACCCGAACCAAGCCAGATATTACTTCCCTGAAAAGCTGCAGAGTAATATGTATTTATCTTGATTGAAATTCCCGTATTAGCATCGATAACTGTGCCGGGTGAATTCCAGTTTAACCCTTTGTCACTGGTCATGAAAACGCCTTCATCCGCAGCGGCAATTACCCGGCTACCCTGAACTGAAAAATTCCAAATTGTCTGTGTAGGTAATGTTGTATGCCAGTCCAAACCGCCGTCTGACGAATAACTGACCGCATAAAATTCTCCGTTTCCTTGAGCGCTTCTTGTTGCAGCCCATATTGTATTATCAGAATAGTCATAAGCTAATGCAACAACCCAGTTTCCGCTTATCGGGTTAGTCTGGTTTGAATGATTAAACTTTGTCCAGCTAATCCCGCCGTCGGTTGATTTATTTATACCGCCAGCTGTTCCCACATAAAGTGTAAGGCTATCCACTGCTATTACAGAAAATCCTTCCAAATTCAGGTTTCCCGTATTACACACTGTCCCAGCTACAGGTGAATAGCAAAAATTCAGAGTATCTGTTGGTTTAATAGAATCGAGATCGTCAGGAGGAAGAACGACTCTCTGCCAAGTTTTCCCCATATCTGTACTTTTTCTTAAACCGCCTGACCAAGTCGCAATCCAGACAGCATTTGGAGTAAAAGCAATATCATAGATTACATTTTCTTCCGGGACAATAACAGGCAATGCACTAAGCTTATTATTTCCATATATTAATACTGAATCAGATGTACTATCCATCGGTTGTGAAATCGTGGTCCATGTTTTCCCGTTGTCAGAAGTATATCTTAATCCACTTCCTACTTGAACACTGCCTGAACTAGTATTTGTGTCATATGCAACAGCAACCCAAAAAACTCCGTTATATTTATCATAGCCCAATGCAGAAGCGCTTCCGGAATTAAAAGGAGGCGGGACTGTAAAATTTGTCCAGCTATTTCCACCATCAGTTGTAAGGCTTATACCCTCGTCTGTGCCAAGCCATACTGTATCACCCATAGCAGCTATATCTGTTATGCTGTTGCTGTTAGGCGCTGCATATTCAAGAGTTTTGGCAATCTTTTTATTTCCATTAAGATAAAATGTTCTTGGTGAAATTTGCGGAAATAATATTTCTACAAAAAGGAACGAAACTAATAAAGTAGCTTTAATTTTCAATTTCATGGGACAACAACATTATGAGTGATTATATTGCTTTCAAGTCCTTCTCTACTTACGGCTGCAAATTTAAATTTCCATAAACCGGTTGGCTGTCCTGACGGGAAAGTCAATTTCATAGTATAAATTCCGTCTCCCGCTGTTACGTCCCCGCTTACATCGGTATCGCCATTATCAGATAACGGAAACTTGGAAATTCCCTGAGCGTTTACTATCAAAGTACCGTCTGGTCTATACAATATATAATAAACCGAATCTATATCACTTAATCCGTTTCCATCGGTCACTTTTACGGAGAATGTAAAACTCGTTCCTATTGCTACTGTATCAACCATGAAAAGATTAGAAATTACAGGAGCTACGGCAGTTTGTAAATTATTATATATAAACGAATGAACTGCCGTCATTTGAGTATTATTACTATTATCAGTTACAAAATACTGAACCGTATAAGTTCCATTAGGATAATAACGGCTTAAAGGAAACTTATTGGAAAAAACATTATCGCCTTTTATAGTATCCCCATTATCGGCAATATCTCCGTTGTCATAAAGTATGAGAGGAGAATCATTAAGCTGGGTTAAATCAGATGCTATAATATTTGCCGATACTGACCTTATTCCGGACGAAGAAATTAATTGTAAGCTGACCACAATTAATGAATCGGTTTGTTTGTAAGAAATAGAATCAGCCATAGTTGCTTTTAAAACCTGAAAATTTGCCGATTGAGTATCAACCACAGTATTAAAGTCCTTTTGGCATCCCCAAAAGATGAAGAGAATTAGTATTAAAATATATTTTTTCATCAATGTAAATATCTATTATTAAATGAGTTCCCTCAAGGGGAAAAATAATACATATAATTTTTTCATCCTGCCGAAATCATAAAAGGAGCAGGTGAAAAAGAAATTATTAGAATAACAAAGCTAAAATAACCAAGAAATTTTCTTTTAGAATCAAGATCACTATCATCAGGAACTACAGGGTGTTTTAACTTTATAACAAAAAATAAAAGAAAAGCCCAAATAAGCCAGCCGATCCACCCAAAGTTAGTATTCAGATTCAGGACAGCTTCGACCACTCCTAATAATCCTATTACAACAAGTATAGCAAAGGATATTATTGCAATTATAAAATGCTTTTTTTCTCCGAACATAGTGTAAGCAATATGTCCGCCATCCAATTGTCCTACCGGAATCATATTCATAGCCGTAACGAACAAGCCAAACCAGCCTACACATAAATACGGATAATGATATATTTCAGACATCGGCGGGAAAAATTGATTGCTGTGAATGAAGATAAACTTAAAAAATGAAAATATAAAAGTATTTCCAAAAGTTAAATCAATAGCATTTTTCCCAAAGTTAGGCGAAAAAAAATCAGGATGTATAGCCAATAAATAATTTATTCCCGGCACATGAGTAAAGCCGTAAATCAATACAATTAAGCATGCAACAAATCCTGCGAACGGTCCGGCAATGCCGATATCAAACATAGCTCTCTTTGAATGAATAGGCGACTTTGTTTTAATTACAGCTCCCATAGTGCCGAAATTAATAAATAAAGGAATAGGGGGAAAAGGTATATAATAAGGGAAGGTGGCTTTTACCTTATGATATTTCGCTGCAAAGTAATGCCCGAATTCATGACATGAAATGATAAACATAATTGAAATAGAATACGGTAGTCCCCTTAGCAGAAATGAAAATTGATATGGACCCGGTTGGGCACTTATCCACTGCGCTCCTGCAAATGTACACGTAATAAATGTAAGTATAAACAATCCTATATGCAGAGCGTAATTCTTTTTATCCTTGTTTATTCCAACATCTCCTTTATATCTTTCATATATATCGCTATAATATTCCGGCATTTTACAAATCCAAATTTACACCGATTGATGAATAGTTTTCATTTAAATTATAATATTGACCATGAATACTTTTACCTGAAATGTACGAATAAAAAATGCTGAACCCTTTTTTATCATATTTACCAAACTTTATACCTGCATCAATAACGTTATTACCCGAGTATTTATCTATTTTGGAAAGTTTAAAATCATAAGCAATAAAAGGAGAGAATACTTTTATCGGCAGCAATGCTATATAATAATCAAAGCCCGTCTGAAAAATTCCCTTTCCGAAAACATCCGGTATTACATGGAATAAGTAAGTTAAGCCTAAATATCCCCTAAAACTTCCTACCTGATAAAACGGGAAAAGATCAATAAATTCTCTGCTGTAAACAAAAGGTTCTGTTCCATTTTCCCATTCACCGGTACTTTTGGTATAACTTCCATCAACCAAGTGTGTGCTAATATGGCTTAAGCGAACTCTGAATCCGTATTCCGAATAATCGTTTACGACTTTGTACCCGCTGTTTATCCCGAAAAAATAATCGATTGTCTGAACGGGAAATTTAAAATCATTCTCACTCATCAATCTTGTAAAAGTAAACATGTCCGCACCAAACGATAATGTAGAATTATCCGTTTTTACCTTATAAATATCGCTTGATGTTCCAATATTAAGTTCCAGTTTATCAAGATTTGTCAGATAAGAAAAACCCGCTCTTGGTTCAAGGACGTTGGCAGTGAATGGTTTAATATTTAAACCCACAGGAAACCACTCCTCTTCTGATTGCGGCATTGCTGTAGTTATAGAAATTAAAAAAAAAGAAATATAAATAAAAAAAATATTCTGCATTTAGAGTTACCCAGCTTTAGTATTTAGTCTTTTTAGAAATTTCTGTTTTAAGAGTTTATTGTACCCATATTTGAATTTAGACGACAAGCTTGCCAAAGCATAGAAGTTAGTAGGAAAAGCAAAAGAAGGCTCAAAATAGCAGTTAACAGTACATCCTTTGCAAAAATCAAATCTCCCTTCCATCTTTTGGAGGTATTTTACTCTCTCTGATTCCCTGATTTTTTTTATCGGCTTGTCAATCGGAATTTTTACATTTCCGAAATGATAGCACGGTAGAATAATCTCATTATAAGGTGATATTACAACAACTCTTGAAACTGCCTTGCACAAGGGATTGTTAATATCGTTTCCGCCGTTTCTACGCAGTTTAAGAAATCCTTTATTCATGTACACATCATTTTTGCCGCTGGCATATTCATCAAGATAATCAATAGCTTTTTCCGACAAGCCCGAATTTCCGAAATATGAAAAGACAGGATTTATTATTAGCAGCAGTCCCGCCTTTGAAGCAATTTCATGCATCCGGGGAAGTTTTAAATAAGTTTCATCCGTAACGGTGAAAAGGATATCAGGGAACTCACCGAGTGATTTGGCAATTTCTAAGCTCTTAAAAACGTGTCCGTAACAATTTACTTTTCTAATCCTGTTGTGCTCATCCTCATCGGGGGAATCAAGTGAAAAATGAAGCAGGTTAATTTTGCCTGCAAGTTTATCTGCAGATTTGGGATACAGCAGTGCATTGCTTGTAATGCTCGTCTGCATATTAAGATTTTTTGCAAATTCAGCCATTAAATGAATATCTTTGTGCAAAAGCGGTTCGCCGCCGGTCAGGTCAATAAATTTAACGCCAAGTCCGGCAAGCTGTTTTACGTTTGATTTAAAATGTTCAAGCTTAGCATAAGGAGTGTTATTGAAATTATCGTGAATTCCGAAATGGCAGAACTCGCAATACGCATTGCACCTGTATGTGATATAATAATTACATAATAAAAGCACTAATATTTTCTCCCTTTCCAGGAAACTTTTCTGCTAAGAACTAAAATAAAAGGCAGTATAAGCACGTACAGGATATAATAAATTTCAAAATTCAAATAATATCTAAGATTTTTTGTTATTTCAAGCCGATTATGAACAAAATAAAGGACAAAATAATCTATTGCTAATTTAAACACTATCAAATATAAACATCCGACTGTGAAAAATAAAGGCGACAATAAAATACAAAGATTTGCTGCGAATCCTGCCGCCATTATAAATTTGCCACGCAGAGGTACTTCAAGCCCTCCTATCCCCCATCTCTTTTTCTGGCGATATAAATTTTTTAAGTTTTTACATGGCATAGAAGTTATTAAGGCTTCTTTGTCCAATGGAAAAATTATCTTATATTTATCTAATTTGTGTATAGACCATAAAAGGTTAAAATCTTCAGTGATACTAAACGGAAGTTTTTCATATCCCCCTGTTTCCAAATAGACGCTTTTTCTATAAGACATGTTATTGCCCATACAGCTTACGGGTTTATTCACATTTATAAAACCGGAAGCAATAGTTAATAAATAAAGGAAATCAATTGCCTGCATGCCGGTAAAACCGTTATATGCAAGCTGGGTTGTATATCCGCTTACTGCACCGGTGTTTTCCTGATAATATGAAGTTATAGTTTTAACCCACATAGGATGAACTTCACAATCCGCATCCGTAGTAAGGATTATCTCGCCATTTGCAATATCAATAGCATTTGCAAGGGCATTGGTTTTCCCCTTAAGGGATTTTATTTCTTTTTTAATAACTATTTTTTTGAACTTAGGCTTATCGAAAATGAACTCATCAATAATTTTACCGGTGTTGTCGGTTGATTCATCATCCACTAATATTATCTCCAGTTTGTTTTTATCATATACAATATTATCAAGAGACTGCATGCATCTCAAAATATTTTCTCCCTCATTTCTCACAGCTACTATAACAGTTGCGGCAGGCAGTTCTTCGTCATTTATTCTTTTAAATTGCCTTGAAGCGCCTATTATAAAAATAACAGATAAAATAAAATATCCACTCAATACTATAAGAAATATTATTTCAAACATTCAGCCGGCTCCCCAATTTCAAAACCATTTTCAGCTGCTTGCTCCATAATCATATTTATCGAATCCAATATGATTTCTCTGGATTTCATGCTATCATGTAAAACAATAATCGAATTCTTTTTTAGGAATTTTGTAACCACAAATTTAACAAGATTAAGATCATTTTTATAATCATACGCTAATAATGACCACATAACGACCGATTGTTTTAACCCAGTTACAATTTTATCCGTCATAAAATTGAATCTACCATGGGGTGGTCTGAAATATTTTGGTTTATAATCCAATTTACATTCAGTAAGATTAATAAATGATTTTATTTCATTCACTGCGGCAGCCCTATTTAATTGCGTAATTATTTTATGATTATATGTATGATTGCCTATCTCATGTCCACAAGATAAAATTTCCTTAGCAAGTTCCGGATTCTTGTCAATATTATTTCCTACGCAAAAAAATGCCGCTTTTATCCTTAATTTATCAAGAGCGCTCAAAATCAAAGGTGTAGTTTCGGGAATTGGGCCATCATCAAAAGTTAATAAAATTTTATCGTTAGACGTGTTCCATATCCATTTATGAAAGATTTTCTTAATAAATATGGGAGGATTATATAAATATTTTATCAACTTTTAAATACTCCAATTGGTTTAAACTTTACTGCATTCTTTATTATTCCTTCTAATTGAATAACCTCAACAACATGAGTTTTATCTTTATAAGTACCGCGCATTTCTTAGGCAATAACTAAATTAATAAGAATAAAAGCAATAAATTTTATTGCAAAATTAAGACAATAGAACACTGATTCAATGATTAAAACGGATTTTCAGTAGTAATTTTTATTTACTTAAGATAGTTCCACATTTTATTTTTTCTGTTCGCATGTGATGATTCATTGAATTTTCATAATATTTTGCTTAAATCATTTTTTTATTCTCAAAATCGGTAATTTGCATACTTTAAAACAGGTAATATTTACGTTATTTTTTTTAGTATATGTAATAATTCGATATAAGAGGTATTAATTACTGGTATGGTTATTGCTATATTATGTTATATTTAAATTGAGAGAGTACAAAATGAAAAAATTTGTTCTTATTTTAGTTTTTTCTCCATTTTTACTGAATTATTCAAACTTTAATTCAGTTTCTAAAAAAGAAAATTTGACTGGTAACTATATCAAAATCAATTTGGCGCAAGTTACTAGTAAACTGAATTATAATAGTTACTTAATGCCCGACACTTCAAGTGATACAGTAATAAAAGCTGAAACTAATATTAATCTGGCTTCGCAAAAGTTCTAAGTAAAATATTTAACCCTTCAACATTACACAAAATGCGGCATGGTGAATTATTTATCAACGCACTATGTCACAGGTGGGGTTAGTATCGTTTTGTTGGGCGTTATTTTGCTACAAACCTACCTGCTGGCAGGCTGGTTATTTAACTTCTACGGGATAAGAATTAAAAGCTTTTCAAGTTTGTATTATAGGTAACTAATGCTTACATACTTGTAAAGTGATAGCCAGGACATTCCTGCGAGTTGGCAAGCTGACAGGCAGTTTTGCAGCATACACCGGTATTTGCAATAAACCATTCCTAACCCCCCCAATGAGGGAATTAAAGCTGGCGTCATTTTACAAATGCCTTAAACCAAATATTTCGTGTAATAAGAGTTAATAATTCTTAAGTTTACATATCAAGTAAAAATATATACAGTTATATTGTTAATTAAGAATTTACATGAGCATCAAAAAGGATTAATTGCGGTTTTTGCCGCCGGGCTATTGTGGAGTACAGGCGGAATTTTCATTAAGCTAATTACTCTTAATGCTCAACAAATTTGTTTTTTAAGAAGCATTTGGGCGGCGCTGATTTTTATAGCCATTTTCAAAAAAAAAATATTCTATGCAAATCTGTTTACTTTTATAAATGCATTCTTATATACCGGCGTCTTAATTCTTTTTGTTAACGCTACCAAAATAACCACCGCTGCAAATGCTATTTTCCTGCAATATACTGCGCCTATATATGTTTTAATTTTTGAACCGCTTATTAACAAAGCAAAGTATGAGAAAGTAAATATTATTACAATCATAATTTGCTTTATAGGAATGAGTTTGTTTTTTATAGGTAAACTCTCGTCCGGTGATATGTGGGGAAATACCTTAGGACTGCTTTCTGGGATCGCCCTTGCAGGTTTTTTGCTTGGAATGAGAAAGAATAAAAAGGAATACCAGTTTAGCTCAATATTCTATGGCAATATTCTGGTAAGTCTGTTCTGTCTTAGTTCAATGTTTAATAAATTGGATTTATCGGTTCCCAACCTTCTAATGGTTTCCTTCCTCGGAATATTTCAAATAGGAATTGCTTATGCAGTTTTCAGCTACGGTTTAATACGTGTTTATGCTATTGAAGCCTCATTAATAGCAATGATCGAGCCTGTGTTAAATCCTATTTGGGTGTTTATCGGATGTGGAGAAGTACCTTCGATTACAGCAATTGTCGGTGGAATAATTATTATTGCAGCAATTGCTATGCGAACTTTTATTTATGAATCTCCGGCAGTGACTATCCAAAAAAGTTAGATGTGAACTCTTAAACATCAAGCAAATAATTCATTTTAAATAATATTCAAGACTATTGACATTTAATAAAATGGATTATATATTAAATTATTAGATAATATGATATATATCGAAATATAAAAATATGCCATTAAGCAAGACTTTAGCAGCTTTAGCTGATCCAAACAGGCAGAAGATCTTAGAATGCCTGAGAAAATCGGAATTACCGGTAAACGGAATAGCAAAAAATTTAAATATCACCTTAGCTACGCTATCGCATCATCTTGATATCCTGCGCCGGGCTGATCTGGTCAGTTCCCGGCGTGCAGGTAGGCAGATTTTTTATTCGCTGAATTTAAGCGTAGTTGAAGAAATTCTTGAAGCGATTACTAAAATATTTAAACCCAGAGAGTAATGATTATGCTCTCTTATTTAGACTAAATTAAAGTATCAAATCACATGAAAAATCCTATTAAATTTAGTTTTAAAACAGAAATTTGGCCGTTTATAATCCTTTTAGTCGCAGTCTGTTTAAGTTTATGGTCCTATCAGCGGCTTCCAACAAAAGTTATTACACATTGGAATCTTGTTGGCAAAGCTGATGGCTGGAGCAGCCGTGAATTTCTCGTTGTCTTTTTTCCTGCCCTTACTATAGCTATGTATCTTATTTTTAACATTTTCCCAAGATTCGATCCTAAAAGCGAGCGTTATCAGGAATTTGCCGATGTATATCTTATTATTCGTGCGGTTGTTTTAATGGTTTTACTTATAGCTTTTGCAATCTCAATTTTTATCAATTTGGGTTATAAAATTGAGATCGGCACTATATTAACTGCCGCAATAAGTATAATGATAATTATTATTGGGAACTATCTTGGGAAAGTGAAACCTAATTGGTTGATAGGCATACGAACTCCATGGTCATTATCTTCAGAGAATGTATGGAATAAAACCCATCGCCTGGGTTCGCGCCTTTTGGTAATCGTTGGGATTTGTGCACTTTTTACGGTATGGTTAAAGCCTGTCGCAGCCCTAATTATATTTGTAGGAGGAGTTGCCGGTTCATCACTATGCGTATTCATTTATTCTTACTTTTTATATAAGAGCGAGAAGAATGGAAGTAATATTGAGGACTAAATTGGAATAAATTCGACCCGCATTAATATTAATCAATAAATAAGAACTTTTAAGAAATATATTTATTTTTTAATCAGGAAGGGAAACACAGCTTATAAAAAAGTACGCTTTATTAGTTCTTTTAATTATAGTAATAATTTTTAAAATTAAAGCAGAAGAAGTTTCAATAGTAGTAAATGGGTGTAAGCTTGTCGGGACATTGGAAGTTCCTAAATCATTTCATCCTATTGACGTTGCCCTAATAATTGCTGGCTCAGACCCGACTGACCGGGACGGTAATAGTTTAATGCTGCCCGGTAAAAACAACTCATTAAAAATGATTGCCGGTTTATTGTATGGTAATAATATTGCATCATTACGATATGATAAAAGAGGAATCGGGGCAAGTGATACAGTAAATGAATCGGATTTGACCTTTGATACCTATATAAATGATGCAGTTGAAGGGGTTAAGTTTCTAAAAAATGATAAACGTTTTTCCAAAATTATTATAATCGGGCTTAGTGAAAGATCTTTAATACTAATGATAGCAGCACAGCGGACTGATATCGAAAGTATATTTCTTTATGCGGCGCCGGAGAACCTCTTGATGTCTTATTGATTAAACAATTAAAGAATAATAATTTACCGCAAGAAGTTTTAAATCAATGCAGCACAATAATAGATAGTTTGAAAGAAGGACATTTAGTTCGGAATGTCGATCCGTTATTGAATATGCTTTTTTGACCCAGCGTTCAACCATACTTGATTTCAATTTTTAAGTATAATCCCTACAAAGAAATTTCAAAATTAACGATGCCTTTATTAATAATCGGCGGAATTACCGATCTGCAAGTTGATGTAAAATATGCGGTGATGCTTTCTAAAGCAAATAGTAATTCGAAGCTATATATAATAAAGAATATGAATCACATCTTAAAAGATGTATCAACGATTGACGGAAAAGTCAATTTTCAAAGTTATAGTAACCCGGATTTGGTTCTATCTGAAAAACTTTCTAAAGTTTTATTAAAATTTATAAAGGGACAATGTGTAATATTCCAATTATATATTCTTTACTTTACTGTTAGTTACCGCTTATTGTTTTAGCCTTCCGACTTTACTGCAATAAGCCACTTACAAAAATTAAAAGCAACCTCACCCCAATCCTTCTCCTTAGTAAGGGAGAGGGAAAGTTTTAATGGGGAAAAATAAAACATCCCATTTATTTTTTCCAGCATAATGCATTTGTACTGTACTGGGTAGCGTTGCCAAAATCATGAACTGCATAAATGTAAGTATAAACTCACGGCGCCAGCCTAGCAATTTTCCATGCGCTGTTATCTTTAGAGAAACTTATCCTATCGTGCAGCCTGTTTTCTCTCCCTTGCCAGAATTCAAAGCTATCTGCCAACAGTTTAAAGCCCCCCCAATATGGTGGTAATGGTACTTCTTTGTCTTTATATTTCTCTTTGAGGCTGTTAAACTTTTTCTCAAGAAAATCCCTGCCTGGAATAACTTCACTTTGGTTTGAAGCCCATGCCGCAAGCTGACTCTCAAACGGTCTTGAATGGAAATATTTTTCAGACTCCTTTTGTGAAACTTTATTTATCCTGCCGCAAATTCTAATTTGTCTTTCAAGTTCCTTCCAGAAAAACAATATTGAAGCAGTAGGATTTTCAAGAAGATTCTTTCCTTTTTTACTCTCATAATTTGTATAAAAAATAAATCCTTCATTATCAAATCCTTTAAGAAGTACAACTCTGACACTTGGGATAGAATGCTTGCTTGACGTAGCTAAAATCATTGCACCTGGATCAATAATCTTTGATTCTACCGCATCTTCCATCCATTCGGAAAACTGCTTAAACGGATTATTCAAAACTGCTGTTTCATTCAATTCCGAAAGCGAATAAACTCTTCTAATTCTTGCTATTTCTATATTTTCCATCATATTATTTATAGAAGTTAAATTTTATTTCAATAGTATACTTTTTAATTTTGCTTTACCTATAATAAAATTAAGATTAGTTGAAAGCAAGTGATTTGACTTAAACCAAAATAACTTGATTATTTTAACACTAATACCTGGTTCCCGTACTACTTTCATAAGTAGTATGAAGAAAATCCTGAATAATTGCATAAATAAAAGTTTCTATTATTACATTTTATTAAGCCTTAGCATCAAAACATCATGTCCCGGCAGTTCAGCTTTTAATTCTTCTGTGGTCGTACCTTCATCCTTTTTAGTCCAAAGGTTGGAAAGTGAGTAAACAGTTTTATCAAATGCCGCATATCTTTTTGAGAGGTTATCGTAAACAACTTCATTTTTCCAGTCAAAGGAAACACTATGTAGTTTTAAACTGCGGTTTAAGATGCACATTGCCCAATCGTCATTTATCAAAGGTTTAAACCATATTTCCACACTATCTTTGGCGGAATATTTAAAACCTTCATACCCAAGCGAATCCTGATCGATTGCAATTACTTCTTTATTAGTCAAAATTTCTTTTGTTTCATTAGACATATTTCTAATATCATTCCCCGAAATTAAAGGAGCTGCAAACATACACCACATTGAAAAATGGGTGCGGTCTTCATTTACAGCCATACCATTCCCAACTTCGAGCATATCAGGATCGTTCCAGTGCCCCGGCCCGGAGTAATTGCGCAGTACCTCTTGTTTATCAATAATATTCATAACACCCCAATTGAACCATGGATCGTGACCTACCTTGCAATCAAAACAGAGTTCAATATCTCCTGTGATTCGCCATAAATGTCCGACATCTTTCGCCCACAACCAGGGTTTGTTCACTCCCCATTCGCAGATGCTGAAAACCATCGGCCTGCCAGCTGAGTAAATAGCATCACGCATAGTTGTATATGCGCCAATTGCATTTATACCGTCTGTGTTGCACCAATCGTACTTTAGGTAATCAATCCCCCATTGTGCATAAGTTATAGCGTCCTGATATTCGTGCCCACGGCTTCCAGGTTTACCGCCGCAGGTTAGTGCACCCACATCAGAATAAATGCCGAGCATTAATCCCTTTGAATGGACATAATCAGCAAGAGCTTTCATGCCTGAAGGAAAGCGATCGGGAGCCGGGTGGATAAATCCAAGACTATCGCGCTTGCCATGCCAGCAGTCATCAATATTTACATATAAGTAGCCCGCATCTTTCATCCCAGTCGATACCATTGCGTCTGCTATTTCACGTATCATTTTTTCATTCACATCGCAGCCGAATTTGTTCCAGCTATTCCAGCCCATTGGAGGTGTTTTTGCAAGCCGATCGAATTTCTGACCGTATGTACACACTGTGGTTATAATGAAGATAAAACAACATATATATCTTACTGCTATTACCAATTCCCAACATGACGATTTTTTTTCCGTTATTACTCCATTAATTGATTAGTTAGCTGAAGTTACGCAGTTATTACAAATTTGATTAAATAGCTCCGAGTTTTAACTCGGTGAATAATGAAAGCCCGAACATTATTGGCTTTTCCGCCAGAGGCTGATTAGCAAGCTACAATTTTCATGTCATTTTGGCTAAAGCCGAACATGTTTTGAATTTTATGAAAAAATATTATTTGCATAACTTCAGTTAGTTAAATTTACAAACCAACCGTAAAAGTTTTAATCCCCTTCCGGGAAAATTGTTATTCTTAATTTTGAACATCCATAAGGGATCAATGTAACATCTTCAACATTTTTAGACAGCATACCCGGTAATTTTTCCGGCAATGGTAACGGCGGAGTATATTGGAAATTACCTTTTACCGTATCAATTCCCGTCATTTTCCATTCGACTATAAATCCTTGTGCATTTTTGATCGTTATCCAATTTTCTCTTTCCGCTTCACTACTATTTATTATTTGCCAGCCATTCACTTTTTTAGCGGGTACTTTCAGTTCGATAGGTGCATTATCAATTGACCAGGGATTATTGTTCATTGGTTTAGTTATTATTTTAATTTGTGATTCTAATGTTTCTGAATTTAGACATAGCGCATAATTCCAGTCACTTTTAGCATAAAGATTATATGCAGGGAATTCCGGCGTTGATTTATCTTCTTTATCAATTTGCCAGTCTTCATTTATTTTTAATGAATAAACAAGAGGCCCCCTTTCAACGGAAATCCCATGGTCGGCAGACGTAACAACTTTTAGTTTCTGTGGAAATATAAGTATCAATTTATCATTGTCGGAAAATTTTCTCCGGATAGTACAATATTTTCCGCTTTCGAATTTTTGATTTAAGCTTTTACCGTTGAATAATATTTTGGGATTGCTACACCATTCCGGAATGCGAAATGTAAAAGGAAACTCAATTGTACTCTTCGTTGAGAACTGAAACTCTATTTTACCTTCAAAAGGATAGTTAGTAATTTCATCAATTTTTACATTCCTGCGGTCTTTGCCTACTTTATAAGTAACTGCTGAAGGTGCAAACATTGCGGCTATCAAACCGTAATTCCCGTCATCCATCCACAGGCGAGCGGTAAAATTCGGCATTATTCTATTTAAATTACCCGAACAACATTCGGGTACATGGTTAGGTCTATACGACATGCTAGGACCGCCTTCGTCTTGCGGCGTATGATCGGAATTATTAGCTGCGATAACCTGATTTGTAGATGAAAAATATTGCAAGGCTTTAAAATCGCTTCTTACGGCTCCCGGGGCTGCATTAAAGATAGCTCTCTCAATTTTATCGGCATACTCCACATTCCCGGTTGCCATTAATAAATAGCCAAGACTCCAAGTATAATCAGCAATATCACAAGTTTCATGTGCTTGCAATGAAGTAACCGGTGAACGAAGTTTTTCAGATGATACGTTCGCACCATCAATCATCATGTTATATTTATCCAATCGTTGATATGCATAGACTGATGGTTCTAAATATTCTTGCTTTCCGGTAAACATGTAAAATATTGCGCCGAGTTTTGCGAGCTCGTTATAAGTAACACCATGCGTTGAACCTGGTTCATCCTTCATATAAAATGAAGGAGTACCTTCATTATCATCATTATATTTTATAAAATTATGATAAACCTCTTCCGCCCAATTTAACATTGCCGTATCTCCGGAATACTCATATACAGAAAGCATCGTTTCTGTATTCACAACTTCGCGCCCTGAGGAATGAGGAAAATGATCAGAGAAATAATGATTCTTCAGTGCATTCAGTATTTCATTATTTCCCGTAGCTGAATAATCTGCCAACAAAGAGCGGAAAAACACGGCATAGGGCCATCTGTCCCCTTCATGTGACGGTTTCATAAATTCAGGGCCTAAAAACCCGGTTGAATCAGGATGATCTATAACAAATTGAATTTGTTTTTGCGCTTTACTTATAAGAAAAGTATCCTGCAATAAGTACCCGCAACGTATCATTCCATCGATCCAATAACCGTTCTGCTCATATACCCACCACTTTTGAATGCTGGTACTAATATCGGGTTTATCGGTTCCCCACCATATTGTATTAAATGGATACCCCGCTTCTTCCAAATGCCCTGTAAGACCGTCACGCTGTGTTTCGAGGTAATTCTTCAGCCAACCTTCTGGTTGAATACAAGTGATTGGTAATTCAAAAAATTTCGCGTATGGTTTGATTTTTTTCCTATCGATACCGTACTTAATATTACCATTTGTAACCTGCCCTGATGAAATTGATGTAAATAGGCAAATAACAATAATTATAAAAGCTGTAACTGATTTCGATTTTATTAACTTAGTTCTCATAAATTTCTATCCTTTTTCTATATTGTACATGAGTCTGTTATAGAAGGTTTCAACAAAGATGTTGAGACCTAATAATTTAATTGTGAAACCGGTTGATCCGTCACATCAAACTTTAAGGTTGCCCCGTTAATTATATCGTGGTGACTGAAACACGGGCTCTTATATTTTTTACCGTTTATGTAAAATGATTTCACATAAATATTATTTTCGGAAGCATTGGGAGTTTCAATAATTATGTTTTTACCACCTGGACGCTGCATAATTATTTTTTTGCAGAAAGGTGCATTTATATAATAAGTTTCCTGACCGGCAAACGGGAAGAATCCCATAGCGGAAAATATATACCATGAAGACATTGCACCGCTGTCGTCATTGCCCGGAACGCCTGTCGTGTCATAAAGATTATTCATAATATTATTAACCCAGTAACAATTCAGATCCGGGCGACCTGCTATGTCAAACATCCGTACTGCCAGAAATGAGGGTTCATTATCAAGTTCAATCAGATTATTCCGGAATGCGAAATCGAGCTTCTTTGCAAACTGATCATTGCCGCCGTTTAACCCGATTAATTTTTTTGCCTGATGAGGCACGAAAAGCGAATAAGTCCATGAGTTTCCCTCATAAAAATAACTTACCCACGAACCCCAGGCATATGCAGCATCAATAGGCACCCAGTTCCCATTTTCACCTTTAGGACATATAAAACCTTTGAAACCTTTGCTTTCCGACCTGGGATTCCAAAGATTTACCCATAATTTTGACCGTTTCAAATACTTCTTATAGTCGTCATTCAATCCGCGTATTTTTGCAATTGAAGCGATGCAAAAATCATTATATGCATATTCAAGCGTCCTCGAACATGACATAACCGATGCGGGTATCCATCCCATCTTTTTGTAAGCCCCATCTAATGAATCGTACGGTTCTTTATTTGACCATCCCTGCCATCCATTCCTTTCGTTATCGGCGTCGTACTTCAGTATCTTGTATGCTTCATTAATATCAATACCCGGTACTTCTTTCAAAATAGCATCTGCTATCACATTGTCAACGTTATTACCGCCTTGTTCGGCAAACATATCTATTCCCGCTATAAAAGCGTCTTTTACATAATTGTTTTTTTTGAATCTGTTAATAAAAGATGCGACATTATCTCTGATCATATCGGGATTAATAAGTACCATCAACGGGTACAGCGTACGCCATGAATCCCAGACGGTATACAGGTCATCCCAAATAGATTCATTGTCTTGCCATCCTTCAAAATCGCCGGTCTTATTTCGCGGCATAAGCATGCTGTGATACATTGCGGTATAAAAAATTTTGTTTTGTTTTTCACTAGCGCCTTCAAGCAGGATACTGCTCAGAGCAGTATCCCAAATCGCTTCGCCCGTTTTTTTAACATCATTAAAATTCCAATCGGGGATTTCAACAGCCAGATAACTTTCAGCTTTTTCAATGCTCTTGAATGAAATCGCTATTTTCATTTGTATTGTACTACCATTGCGGCTATCGAATTTCAGAAATGCCCCGATCCTGTCATTTCCATCGGTAAGTTCGGCAGTGGTTGAATTGAAAAGTAAATTTTCATTTTTCCACACACCTATAGAACCAGCTTGCTGTGAAAATAGAGCGCAGAAGTATAACTGGTAAACTCCTTCTCCAAAACCGCCTGCAAATTTTATCATCCCACAAACTTTATCCTTTTGAACGGTATCTATTGTTACTTTATTTGAATAAACAATTCCGCCCATAGAAGTTATGATATCACGGGCAAGACTATGGGTTACATCTAATAATACATAAGCACTGTCGGTTTTGGGAAATGTAAACCGATATATCGCCGCATGACGGGCGGGAGTGACTTCTGTTGTGATTCCGTATTTGTCCAAACGGACACTATAATAGGAAGCCGTTGCAACTTCGCCGGAAATCGGGGAGTCATGATCTCCTTCGCTTGCATGGAGTCCAACCTGAGGGCTGATAAGAAAATGTCCATATTTCCCCCATCCTGTTCCGCTTACATGTATTTGAGCAAATCCTCTGACGGGTTTTCCCGGAGTGTAGCCGCTTTGTCCTCCTTCAGGCGTCTC
Organism: uncultured Ignavibacteriaceae bacterium; assembly: GCA_964618785.1. Taxonomy (GTDB): domain Bacteria; phylum Bacteroidota; class Ignavibacteria; order Ignavibacteriales; family Ignavibacteriaceae; genus FEN-1297. The sequence goes on from CAZUCY010000014.1 coordinate 26,376, forward strand.
CGGCGAAGGATTGATTGTTCCGAACGGGACTTGCGGACCTATTACACAATTGCTGCCTCTGTTATCAATTACTCCTATTCGATTATCAACAAATTGAACTAAATGACGGATTTCTTTTATCTGGTTTTGACCATTACCGTATTGGCTGCACACAATAACACAAACGAATAAAGGGATAGATATTTTTCTCATGGTGATATTTCTTTATTATATTAATATTTATTAGTTATTACCGAATATAATTTTAGCTGATTCTCCTTCGGGTACTACCTGTTCGTTTATTTTTTTCCCTTCTTTAAGCACTTGAATTATATATTTCTCATCAATTCTAATTACATCTAAATCGAACACTCGATTAAAAGCATGAATTTTTTTAAGTGTTATATTATTCCAATCTTTTGGCATCGAAGGTTTACACAAAAACGAATTTAATCCTGTAGGAGTTATTCCAAAGACTCCTTCGGTAAAAATACGCCCATACAAGGCGCTCTCTGCGGCTAAATGTGCTTCTCCCCCCTCCGGCCATGCTTCAATTGCATATGGAACATGTGAACCCAATAATCGATTGGATGTATAAATTTTAAGATATTTAAAAGCTGTATCGGGTTCACCACACTTAAAAGTTCCCATTAGTGAATATTCTGTACCGTGATCCCAAAATGTGGAATCTCCGCTCTGAGTTAAAATTCCCTCCGGCATCCACAACTTAGTGTATAATGCTTTTATTACCCCGTCCTTCCTTTCATTTATATCAACAACCAGCGGCATACATTCCCAGTTTCTAAACCCGGTGCTGCCATCGTAATATCTATATGCATTTATTCCATCAACTATTCTTCCAAAATATTTCTCAATTGATAATCTTAATTCTTCTGCACGGATTCTATATGTTTCTATTAATTGACCATTCTTTTTAAGTGACAGTCCTAAATCGGCGGCTGCATTTAATGCTCCATATGTTATACAGGAAGTTGAAAGATTTGCCGTGCTGGTACTACCCAAGCGGCCTTCTAATTCATCCGACGCGGAAGATATGACACCGTCTTTTGTAGTTTTTCTGTAACAATACTCAAGATACCATTCAATAGAATGCCAATAATACTCAGCAATTTTCTTATCCCCTAGTTCCATAAGAAATCTCGAGCTGCCGTATGCCAGCATAGCGGCATCACCCCTGTCTTTACCGCAGCATGTTATATCACCCTCCATTTCATGAGATGAATATATAGGAGAAAAGTCGGATGTTCTGCTTTCATCGAAAATTCTTAATGCATTGATTTCAGCTTCATTTACAGTTTGATATCCAAGAAGCGGTAAAAACGGCGCGGAGTATTCGATTTGATCGTTTGCCCAAATGCCTCCATAATATTGATTTCCTCCGGGCGAGTGAACCAATCCGATCTTTGTTTTGAACACACTTTCGGCTGTACGCGTTTTTGCAAATAAAAATGCCAGATTCATTTCTTTGTCCGGAGTTTCAAGTACAAGATTATTCCTGATCAATTCCAAATAAGCTTCACGCGAGGCAAGCTCTTTTTTAGCGTTTAATTCGAATTCAGGAGCCGTATCTTTTCTTGCCGTGAAGTAAATTCCTAGTGACAGAGATTTTCCGAAATTCAAGTTAGCCTTTTTGATTTTGTCCGACCTGCTTTCAATTACATACTTGCCGTAGTAGCCTGTGATTTCTTCAACAGTTTTTATAGGCTTCACAACAATACTGATGGGATCTTTCGATGTATTCTCAAGCACCCATTTTTCTACAGCTAATTCTTTATCACGTGATGGGAATAATATTCTTGTTATTCTTAAACCGTTTGGCATATGGCGAATAAAACTTATAGTGCCGTCTATTTTAATTGAATCGACTTTATTTAATAAAACCTCCTTGCCATTCACCTCTATTTTTGGAAGAATACTATCAACATAATACCTAACAAGATATGCTCTAAATTGATTTTCTTGAGGTTCATCTTTTCCAATATTCCGGCGCAGCATCGGCCAGATTATTTTTCTGTCTATTGTTAAATTTTTCTCCTTATCAACATTGTAATTCACGATAAACGAAATCTTCAACCCGCTCATTTCAATGTTGTCTCCATGAGGAAGATGAGTTTCTGATTTTACATCCCATATTATTGAATTACTATCGAATATTTTCCAATATGAAGTATTGCCAAGGCTTTGAGCCTGAATAGTACAAACAAAGGCCAGGTAAAGAAATAATTGAGCAAATATTTTTTTCATTAAGATATCCTCATTTTAGATTTGTCGATTTAAGTATTAAATCAGATGAAAAGCTAACGGGTTTACTTAATACGGAGCTCAGCTTCAGCCCAGCTTGCATCATCATAGGCGTCACCGTCTCCACCGTCGGTTACGACCAATTTTAATTCAAAAACACCGGAGACCGGAACTTCAATATACTGCGCCGGAGTCCTGCCTGTCATCATACTGCCTAGATATAACAGCCTGCCATCGCCGTAAATGCGAAACTGCACTTTGCCATCCGGCATTTCAGTATTGCGACCGATCCACGAGATGAACTGTTTATAAAGACCTTCCAGATTATAAAGGATCTCGCTATTAGCGTGTGTACCTATTCCCCTCCTAAAAGTTCTCCCGGCAATAACTATGGGTCCACCATTATCTGTATGATCAATCGTCAGAACACCCCATCCTTGAGTATAATTTTCCTCAGCTACATCGCTCAATAAAATGTTGCGCGCTTTACCGTTGTGAATCCCGACTAAATTTGATGCATGTGAAGTTACGCCGTTAATATTACATGCGACAACCGAAAAGAGGTTATTCGTCCCGGGAACCAATCCCGAGACTTCATATTCCTTCGAACAAGAGAATCTATTTAATGTGCCGTTTTTAAAAATCCGGTAACCAGTCGCACTTGCCACCGGGTTCCATTTAATAACATGTTTGTCCTTACTATCCGTTATGCGGACAACCGGCGCTGCAAGCGATGAAGGATTGGCGTCGAATATTCCAAGGTTCCATTTGTCGTAATTCTCGATCACGACCTCGCCATGCTGACCGATTTTGAAAGGAAGCCAGTTGTATGTGGATTTATTCAGAGCAGAAGAGTTCCACTGGTCTGCCATGAAAATAAACGAGCCGTCGTTTTTTCCCGGTGCGGGAAGAATAAAAGCGCTTTGTGATTGAAATGAAAACTCCGAACCCACTCCGGAACATGGGTTGCCGATTATTTCCCAATGTCCGAGAATGCTATCGGCGATTGCATAAGAAGCCGCATTTGGCACCCAGCCTGTTGTCGCAGAAGTGAAAAGATAGTATTTTCTGTTGAACTTACAAACTGCGGGCGCTTCCCGAAACCTGTTCGGGATTGCTATTGTCCATGTTTTCCCGATTATGTTTGGTTTAGCGACGTCGGTATAATCTTCATTTAGAAGTGAAATATATATACTTGCGTTATCCTCTGACGAATAAATCGTATAGGCTTTGCCATCGTCATCCTGAAACAAAGTCATATCTCTATATGTATTCCCTTTCTCTCTCTCGGCAAATCTTTTTAACCGGGGATCGTTCATTCTCTCCCCGTAGTCGAATGAGATAGGACGGAAAGCGCGTAAGAAACGGAACTTGCCATTTGGGTTATCTGAGACCGCGACTCCGGAACAAGCATAGGTGTAATTGTCGGCATCGAGGTGCATCCACATTACGTATTTCCTGGTCCTGGCATTAAAAAGCACTTTAGGGCGTTCAACAACACCGGAATCACGGAACATAACAGGCATTGAATCTTTGGGAAGGGCGACACCTTCATTTTTCCAATGGTAAAAATCCTTAGAAGAATAACAGGAGATTCCGGTCTGGTTACCGAAACCAAGCCGATGGTTTTCGCCATACCAATAATAAGTATCTCCAAACTTCAAAATACCTCCTCCATGCGCTTCGATCACGTTTCCATCCATATCGCGCCATGATTTGCCCGGTTGGATCCAATTTGTTAGATCGTCTTTAGTTTCCTTGGGGACTAAACCAGAAGCCGCATAATCAGACGTTATAAATATTTCATATCTGCTTTCTTGAAAACATAAATTTTGCGCTTTAGCCGTACTTACAAGGAGTAGACTTGTAAGATATAGAATAATACCGGCTAAATCACTTTTACTAAATACTTTTTTTGATTTTACGCTATTATTTTTTCTCATAGTATAGACCTCTGATTCGAAAATTCTTTTTGCATTCACCCATTATTTACTATAGTTCATCGCATAATCAATAGCCGCTATTATATAATCCAAAATTTATTATTTATTACTCTTAAAGAAAATTAGTTCCAAAATAAAATAACAGGAATAGGTATAGGAAAAATTCGTCAGGTCATAATAAATTTAATCATATTGTTCTGTAATCTCAATAATTTGTTCATTTCTTTGTACATATCCATTATTTTTATGCGGTATCTTTTGTAGATTGATTCCTATAATGTATATTTTAATAAAGAAAATGCATTTAATGGGCTGTCATTCAAGGAGGCTGTAATTGGCGACAAGAAGAAATATAATTAAGTTTATTATCCTTCTGGTACTTATATTCTCTGTTCAGATGAGCCAGACATTGTATTCGCAAACAAGAGCTGTTATGGTTGCAGGCGTTAACAAACCGATAGGCACAGCAAGAGGATTATTCCCGGGAAGAGTTGTCTGGGTTCATGATACTTTAGCTTCTAAGTGGGATGGGACTACAGGATTTTGGTGGGATGATAAGTATACTTCTCAGCCGGAAGTTATTAATATGCTTAGTAATGCTCTTATTTCGCTCACAGGTAAATCAAATGAAAATAAATCCTGGAATGAATTATTCCGGTATTTTAATTTTACTAAAAAAAATGCGAGGAGAGGTTACAGTAAAGGCGAGAAGATTGCAATCAAGATAAATGAAAATAATACTGATGCACACGCTGATAACAATAATATTAATGCTTCGCCGCAGCTTGTTTATGCGCTTATCCGAAGTTTAATTCTTTACGCAAAAGTTCCGCAGAAAAATATTACCGTATTTGACGCAAGCCGGTTTATCACCGATAATGTATTTAATAAGTGTCATTCTGAATTTCCGGATGTATTATTTGTTGATAATGCCGGGGGTGACGGAAGAATGAAGTCGGATTATGTTGAGAACGCAATTAAATATTCTGTTGATAATGGTCAACTTGCTCAGGATTGGCAAAGTGTGTGATCGAAGCCGACTATATAATAAACATGGCGCTTCTGAAGGGGCATGTAGGACAAGGAGTAACTCTTTGTGGCAAAAATTATTACGGTGCAACTAATATTGATAAAGATTGGCGAAAGAATTTTCATAATAATTTTGAACAAGACAAAAACGGAAAACCAAAATATATAACCTTTGTCGATTTCCTTGCGCACAAAGATCTGGGCGAAAAGACTATTTTGTTTATGATAGATGGCCTTTATGGTTCGAAGTCAGTTAATGGTATACCGACTCCTAAATGGAAGATGAACCCGTTCAACAATAGCTGGCCCGGCAGTTTGTTCGTATCCCAGGATGGCGTGGCAATCGATGCGGTTGGACTCGATTTCTTAAGCTCCGAATGGCCCGACATGATCGATATTTCTTATGCAGACAGCTACCTTGTTGAAGCCGCACTGGCTTACAACCCTCCATCGAAAACATTTTATGATCCTGAACATGAAAATGTGAGATGCAAAAGTTTAGGTGTAATGGAGCATTGGAACAATTCCATAGAAAAAAAATATAGTAGAAATCTTGGAAAACAAACCGGTATAGAATTGATTTATAAATTAATAGATAATCGATTTATTGAGAATGGTTTATCTAAATAAAAAATAATTCAGCTTTTTATTCGGTTTCGATTCTATTCTAGTCCGCTTAAAATAAAGAGTTTTTGCTTTTTCATAAACAATTTTAATTTTTACATTAAATGCAATATTGTTAATATATGCTCTTACTGGAATAATAAATTTTGTCTGTTGAGTACTCTCGGCTTTATATATCTCAAACAAAAATTACTCCTAAAAGATTTGTAACTTGAATCTAAGCGGGATTTTTAAATGTGGCTCCAAGACTTTGAGTTGTAGGGAGAACGTCATACTTCCATGAAATCTTTAGGGCGCTTTTTTTTTACGCATTTCATGGAAGCCAATTACCTTTTCATCCGATTCAATCTACGAATAATTACAAGTACTATTATATACTACGGCTATCCAAGTCATCTTATTACTCACCCGAAGGACTTAGTTCCTTTTTCATCCTTTTGCCCGATTGGATTCCGGGTTTATCAACGGTACATTATTCTAACTTTAAAAGATATTTTCCGTTCTTGATTAACAGGAATTGAAAATTATAATAATTAACAAATCTTATGGAGTATTCAATGAAACTTATAAACATGGCTATGTTAGCGGGAAGTATTCTGTTCGCTGCAGTAATTGCAGGGTGCGGAAGCAGCGTGCCGCTAAATAAAGAGGCCTCCACATCGGCGATCCGTACCGCTGAAGACGTTGGCGCACCCAATGTTCCCACCGCATCTCTCTATTTACAGCTAGCAAAGGAAGAGCTGGAAAATGCCAAGGGTCTTGCTGAAAAAGGCGATAAGGAAGAAGCTGAATCAATGCTGACTCGTTCTCAAGCTGATGCCGAATTAGCAATAGCTCTTTCTCACGGCGATACCGACAAGAAGGAAGCAATAAAGGCGTTGGAGCGTGTACGACAGCTCCGACAAGACAATCAATTACCTCAAGAAACGGGAACACTATGAAAAATTTAATTTATCTTTCCGTAATCGCAATTGCCGGACTACTTGTTGACTGCGCTAGTGCTCCCCCTGCAGAACTCATCAACGCGCGTCAGTCATACCAGCATGCCAGCATGAGCCAAGCCGCAACTTTAGTACCTGCAGATTTACACAAAGCACAAGTAGCACTTGAAATTGCTGAGAAATCTTTCAAAGATGACCCTAATTCATTCCAAACGCGTGATCTTTCCTATGTAGCAGATCGTAAATCAAAAATGGCTGAAGCGCTCGGTACAACCGCTGCCGAAAATGCTGCTACCGCAAAAGCGAACTTGGATTTCCAGGCAACTCAAACCCAAATATTGAAGAAAACTAAAGAAAACCTGGTTAACTCTGAAAATGAAGCTAAAATTAAATCAGATCAGCTTGCCACAGAACACCAAGCACGGCTCGATGCAGATAAAAGAGCGGCTAAATCTCAAGCAGAACTTGATACACTGGCAACTGTAAAGGAAGAAGAACGCGGCCTTGTAATTACTCTTTCGGGCAGTGTTCTTTTTGCTTCGGATAAATCAGAACTTTTGCCGGCGGCACAGGATAGGCTGAACCATGTTGCCGATGCACTCCTGACTACTAAAGAGCGAAAGCTCACCGTTGAAGGTTATACTGATTCGCAGGGTTCTTTCAGCTACAACAAGGACTTGTCGCAGCGCCGTGCGGATGCAGTACGCTCTTATTTAATATCTCGTGGCTACCCGGATGAACTGATTATAGCCAATGGAATTGGTGAAGACAGTCCGGTAGCAGACAACGCAACTGCCGAAGGCAGAGCGGACAATAGACGAGTAGAGATCATCGTTGATCACGCTCCTAAAATATGACGAAGCATGAACAAATTGCTAAGATATTTGAGATCTGGAAAAGACTAAAGGATTAAAAAAGCTTAACTTAGCAAAAAATACGATGGCAGTAAATGCCGGTTTAAAGAATACCCTGGTCACAAATATTACCTTAATAAATACAATCCTTTTTACCGGCAATTTTTATGATACGTATATTAACAAGTGTTATTATGTTTTTAACGACAATCCATGTCATTATATTGCTTATCGCAAATGATGTAGTCCTTTTTTCATCCCTAAAAACGATTGTATTCCATTACTCTTTTATCAAAAAGTAATATCAAAAACATGAATGACTCGTTGGTTATAAATAATTAGACGAAAAGTGAAAACTATTCATGTGAAGAAGAATTTATATTCGCAAATGTTAAAGTCATTAAATGAAGTCTAAACTAGAAGGAAAATATAGATGTCAAATCTTGTAATATATTTAATAGGGAGTGCATTTGTCGCCGTTGGATTAGCTTTGACAGCTTATAAATTGCATGCTCCCGCAATTTGGATTCTTATAGGTGTTATTATCATTATCGGTTTAGGAATTATGGCTGCAGTGTCAAAGACGCGGCAGAAAGAAAAATCTGATAGTAAAAATTGATAAATAAAAAGTAAATCATAGCATTAGAATATAATCGTGATTAATCAGCTTGCAATTCTATTCAATTATCTTCACCCAAAAGAATTAGTCCTTTTTTCATCCCTTTGCCTGATTTAAATAATCGTAAAACTTACATAACTTCTCAATATGATTTTCTATAATGTACATTAGAGGAAAACGTTATTTAAATTGAGGATTAAGATGAAAAGCATTAGATTTTTAAGCGGGTTTTGTTTGATGGCTGTCGCTTTATTGTTTGTCGGAAATTATAGTTACTGTCAAAATCGAGGTACACAGGATAATCAAGCCCCTGTCGATTCAAATTTCGGCAACCAGTACGGAAATCAAAATTATCCCGATTCAAGTTATGGAGACCAAAATAACCATGATTTCAGTGATGGTATTGTAAATAATTATTCAAGTCCTTATTGGGACTCACCATTTTACGATCCGTTCTTTTGGGATCCTTACGGAATATGGTCTTTTGCACCCGGTTTTTATTATGGCGCCTTTGGCTTTTATCCCTATTATCACAATCATTATTATGGAGGATATGGGTATGGCTACTGGCATAGCGGATTTATAGGAACACGCGGTACAGGAAACATACGAAATAACGATGGATTCAGAAATATTTCAGGTATCAATTCTAATAAGAGTATTCCAAAAACCACTGCAAGAACTTTACAGACGGGAACTTCCCGTATTGTATCGAGTGCTGGAAACATATCAAGAACAAGCGGCAGAAATAACCGCAGTGTGAGCCGTCAGACATCCCAGATGCAAAGAAGATACAATAACAGCGTTAACTCGTCCAGAAGAAACTTGAGATCGGCGCCGCAGCGTAGCGCTTACTTTGCACCAAGAAGCTATGGCTCATCGGATCGTTCTTCAGGCGGAGGCAGAAGCGGTGGTGGACGAAGAAGATAACGGTAAATTATATTTTGTGAAAAATTTTTATTTACAAAAAATGTTTTTAACTTTTATTATCAAATTGAGAATAGTTTGCGAATTGGTAGATATCTCCTTGAAAATAGAATTGTGGGGTAGCTATTTTATTACACCTTACTAAATATATTAGTTATCTTTTCATCCGAACGATATAAGAACGATATATTCTTAAACAATGTCACTTTGTCCAAGTCATCTTATTACTCACCGAAAAGATGTCGTCCCTTTTTTATACCTTGCCCGATTGGATTCCGGGTTTATCAACGGTACATTACCCTGACTTTAAAAGATATTTCCCGTTCTTGGTTAACAAGAATTGAAAATTATATTAATTAAAAAATCGAATGGAGTATTCAATGAAACTTCTGAACATGGCAATATTAGTGTGAAGTATTCTGTCCGCTGCAGTGATTGCATGGTGCGGAAGCAGCGTGCCGCTAAATAAGGAGGCTTCCACATCGGCGATCTATGCCGCTGAACACGTTAGTGCATCCAATGTTCCCACCGCATCATCTTATTTACAGATAGCAAAGGAAGAGTTGGAAAATACTAAGGGTCTTGCTGAAAACGGCGATAATCTAAGCGGGATATTTATAAGTTTAGGATAGCAGAAAGTCCGGATTGAAATTTAGAATATATTTATAAGCATAAAATATTTGGATATGTACAATAAGCAACTCACTTATCAAGTAAAGACCTGCAATTTATATCGTCTTCAATATGGATATTCCTATTTTGCAGCATAAGGTGACTTAATGAATATTATATGGAAATTACTAAATTGCAGTTGAAATATTTATAGTAACACAAATAATTATTATATCAAACAAATCAACAGCTTAAGCTTGTTAGCAGAATAAAATTGGAATTTGGTTGGGATTTTTCTTTTTAGTCCAAAATATCATTTGTGCTGTAGAAATCTATCCTTGCTAAATTATTTCTCTAAAGTAAAGATGATTATTTCTATTTTAATTAATTCTCTTTCATAAAGTATTCAATTCTATTTGCCAAACTCTATCGGCAGAGCTTTTCCTTCCTGCGGTTTATGAAGAAAAGCTTCAGCTTTGCTGAACTCTTCTTTGAAGATACAATTGCTTGATTTGTTTTGTAGGCTTTTCATATATACATAATCCGCCTTACTGATTTTAGGATTTTGTATATCCGTACCTCCAAGCTTAAATCTGCAAATATGTCGGCTGGTATAATGCGATACGTACTTACCCAGCTCAATTGATAGCTCTTGAGCGCTAAATACATTCCAATGCGTGAGAATATTTTTCTGAATTTATCTGCTCCCACAATTTGCAAAAGCTTTGTAAATTGTGCATAATTATTATTTTTTTCTTTGGGTAATTATGATGCGACATTTATTTCTCCTCTTTTGTAAATTTTAAAATCCCTCGAAAATAAGAATTTTCGAAAATTTCTCTAAACAGTACTAAATAGGTTGTTAAAATTACAATCCAAAAGGAAAGTTATGCCGGATTCAAATAAGGCAGGTTTGTTGTATAATATACCTGACTCTACCCGAATTTATTTGCCGGGTGAAGTTTCTATAGTTGCTAAAACAACTGCCCACTAAAAAATATTTTAATTTCTATTTCTTAGCTAAATACTGAAGAGCATCCCCTTTTTTAAACGATAATCTGAGCATTGAATTTATTTGACAAGTATCAAACGGAGTCATCATGATGAAGGCGGGTCATGATACCTCAAAAAATCAATTTGGATTTGCGGCTCTTTGTAATTCTTTTATTTCAGAAGAATTAACTTTTTGGAAGAAGAAAAACTTTCTATTCCATTCTTGCTTAAATATAGAATATTTAGTTTATAGATGTATACTCCGCTCGAAATACCTGAACCATTAAATTGTACTGAATAATTCCCGGCAGATTTCTCCTCATTGACTAAAGTAGCTTTTTCTCTTCCAAGAATATCATAAACTTTCAACACAACTTTTCCGGAAACCGGCATTCGGTATTCGATGTTAGTAACAGGATTAAACGGATTCGGATAATTTTGTGCCAGTGAAAATTCCGTTGGAGGATTTGCCTGATTATTTACTCCAAGTACAATTCCTTGGACAGCTATTTGATAAGTGCTGTCAGGTACAGTTTCAATTTGGACGTATAATTTTTTACTTGAACCATCAAAATAATATCCGTTGCTTTTGCGAAGTGACTGATAAGAATTTCGCTCTGAAGCTGAAATCCCATTGATATCAACTAGTGTTGCAGTTTGTACAATCGTATTTATTTCACAAACATAAATTCTTTTAGCAGGCTTGCCGGTATAATTTCCGTTAGATGATCCAATTATTAAATTTAAACTTGAATTACTGCCGGAGTAAATAGCTGAAACAGAAAAATATGTTTGTGCAAATCCCCCTGTCTGATAATCCAAAGTTTTTCCATCGTCTTCATAAAGTATAAAGGAACCTGGAGTTTCAACAGGTGGATAAATATCAAGAAATAAAGTATCAAGTGTAAATTGATCGGAATAATCCATTGTAGGCTGCATTGGTATTATACTACCTGCTTTAACAAATAATGGAAGCTTATCAATCGGAGTCGAGATTGTTATGCTTTGTCCGCCGGGATATTGCTGATGATTCCAGTAATCAATCCATATACCCTGCGGCAGATAAATTGATTTTGAAGTCTGTCCTGATATAACAACAGGCGAGACAATAAAGTTATCGCCCCAAAAATAAGAAGAACTTTCATTAAGTAATCTCGAATTATTTGGGTCATCAAATAAAAGCGGTCGCGCTAAGGGAATTCCTGTTCCATAGTTATTATAAGCCATCGTATAAATGTAAGGAGGCAGTTGATAACGAAGTTGAATATATTTTTTACAAATTGCCGTAGTCGAAGAGTCAAAAGTCCACGGCTCTGTATTTTGAATTCCATCGTACCCATGTGCGCGGGTAATAGGGCAAAAAGTACCGTACTGCATCCATCTTGTATAAAGCTCCGGTGTAGTATATCCGTTAGTAAATCCGCCAATATCTGAATTGTGATAAGCCAGCCCCGACATTCCCATGTTCAGCAGCATAGGTATCTGTATTGCAAGCCCACCGAAGTTTTTTCCAACATCTCCCGACCAAAATATCGCACCATATCTTTGAATGCCTGCGTAACCGGATCTTGTCAGGTTAAAAATTCTTTGATTCGGTCTGAATTGTTTAAAGCCATTAAAAAGAGTTTTTGCCCATAACAGATCATAAATGTTATGGATTTTATCCCTGCTGCCTAGGTAAAACTTCATTGATGAATTATCATTCTCCGGTTCAGAAAGATCAGTCCAGAGTCCTGCCATAACTGTATCCATAAAAAGCGGATATTTGCTCCACCACCAGCTTTGTACTGTAGGATTAGTCATATCAATTAACGCTGCGTCACATCCGCAGGACCACCAGTTGTTTATTATATATGTATTTTCATTTTCATCCTTTGCAAAATATCCGCTACTGTTGGCATATGGAAAATTGCTTGAGGATTGTGTTATATATGGCTCACTGATCACTATAGTTTTAATTCCTTCACTTAAAAAATTATTCATCATTTGAGCAGGATCGGGCCAATTAGATAAATCCCATGAAACATCACCCATATTTTTGTACCAATATAAATCAAGAATGATTGCATCACATGGAATTTTATTTTGTCTCATAGTCTGAATCATTTGTGCTGCTGCAGTTTCATTACGGTATCCGTACTTTGATTGAATATAACCAAATGCCCATCTTGGCGGAAGCGGTTGTCTGCCGGTCAGCCAAGTATATTTTTCAAGCTGATTTTGAATTGTCGGTGCAGCAATAAAAAAATAACAAAGCTCTCCACCGTTTGCGGTATAAGAATATATATTTGGATTAGAATTACCAAGATCAAAATGACCGGGATAAGTATCTTCAAAATAAATAGCATAACCATTTGTTGATGCTAATAAGGGTACATTAATATTCATTGTTGGTAATGCCCCGGTATAACCGCCAATTTGTTCATTAAAGCTGTCAAAAGCCAGACCGCGTTTATCAAGGCTGGTTCCTCTCTCACCTGTTCCGTAAAAATGGTCATTTGAATTAAGCGAAAAATTTGCAATCCTCTGCTGATTATTGAATTCAAGCCCTCCAGATGCCGGTTCAGCAAGCAATAACTTTCCGCTTTCGTCATAGTAGGAAACTCTTAAAGGGTTTTTATTACAAACAACTTTTAATGATGACGAAGAGATAGAAAAAGCAGAGTCATCTTCATTTACAGATAAGCTTACACTTAGTGTTGTATCCTGGATAATCACAAGCGAAGAATCAAAAGCAGTTGAAGGAGATGGAAGATATTGAACTTTAACAATATCAGGCTGATAAAAAATAAATTTAATGGAAGATGTATCCGCATTTACAGTTACAATTTCCCCTTTTATTTCATTTGAAGAATAATTACCCAAATAAATCTGTGCTTTTAGCGGCGTTAATATTAAAAGGAAAAGGAAGATTTTAAGAAGGATTAATTTCTTAATTAAAGTTTTTGAGCTGTATTTGGTAATAAATATTTTCATAGATTCAAGATTTCTACAATGTACATATGTAAGGCTTTTCTATTATAAGCAAATGACGGATCGTAAGAAACACAGATTCACTTACCGAATTACAATTTCTCACCCTCAATTCATTTCTATTTCGTTCCGCTTTTGATTTATCTACAATAATAAATTAATTCATGACCGATCGATATATTATGCTAATATTTGATCGCTTTTGTTACTAGTGATATCAAATTTCCGAATGTTATTGTACCGCCTCTTAATTAAGTTAAATATATTGTAAAAAATTTAAATTTGGAAAATTCTCCTATATATTTTCTTTTACTAATATTGACACAAAGTTATATATATTTTGGAAAGGGTGGAAATAATTAATAAGCCTTTTAAGTTTTTTCTTTGCTTAAAAAAGCTATTTTAATATTAGCTGTTGAAAATTTTGGCTATTAAAAATTATCAACCGGAAATATGGCAAAGTAGATGAAATAACAAAATGATATCCCGCTTTGCTTGAAAGGTTGCGTTATTCTATCGAACAATAAAGGCGCAACCTTAACAATTCTCGGTTTAACAAACGATTTTAACCGAAATAAAAAAGTCCCCAAATGGGGTAAATTTGGGTGTATTTGGGAGAATCAGGGAGAATAAAAAATGCGAATATGGCTTAAAATCGCAATATTCGCATCTCAAAAATATGGGGCGGAAAGGGAGAGATTCGAACTCTCGGTACCCGTGAAGATACACACGCTTTCCAGGCGTGCCAGTTAAACCACTCCTGCACCTTTCCAATTTAGAATACTAATATAAAAATTTGCTCTTTCTTTACCAAAATTTTTATTAAATAGCCCTGAGTTTTAACCCGTGGATTAACGATAGCCTAAATATTATTTGCTTTTCGCAAAGGAATAGCTATGCCAAATATCTTTTGGGTGACATTAGTTAATAATAAAGGAAATACAAAATAATTTTTTTATCGATGTTTGTTTTATAAATTTATATTATTTATTAGAAAAATTAAATGATGATAGGAAGTCTTTTAAAAGCAATATTTGCAGTATTTTCAGCTATATCGGGAGCTGTTTTTATTTTTTTTATAAAATTAGACCACAAAAAACTTTGTGCTTTAATATCCTTCTCTGCCGGAGCTTTATTAGGTGCAGCCATTTTTGTTTTAATACCCGAAGCAGCTGGATCTCTAAATTTTATTGAAATATTTTTAAGCGTATTATCCGGTTATTTATTATTCTGGTTCATAAGCAAATACTTTGCTCATGTTTGTCCTGCCTGCTCTGCAAGTCATTTTGATGAACAGACGGTAAAAAAATTTTCTGAGATAGTCTTGACATTAATTACCGCACTTTCTATTCACTCGCTTTTAGATGGCGTTGCCTTATCGACCGATGGAACCGGAAACGGGCATGACGAATCCCTTTTGATTGCAATTTTAACTCATAAATTCCCGGAAGGGCTTGCATTAGCTGCATTAATGTTCGGTTCAAACTATCCCAGAGGCAAAGTACTACGTAATGTTTCGCTGGTAGAATTCAGTACTGTAATAGGCGCAATTGCCGGTTATTTCTTATTTAAATCGAAATTACCTGCGTCATTCCTAAGTGCTGTAATGGGACATATAGCAGGAGGTTTTGTTTATCTTTCAATCCATGCCGTATTAGGTGAAATGCTGAAACACCATACAAGACTCGTAATTATATCTTTTATTCTCGGTATATTGCTTATATTGTCGGTACATTTAATGTTTTAGCGTTTAATAGTAAGAATATTTTTCCCAAGTTAAGCTCCTAATTTTCAGATATTTCTTTTAACGTTACACTTTCCTGGTAACATCGCTAGATTAATCATTATAAACAAATTGGAGAAGAACCTACCGGCAGGTATGTTACCAACCTGCAGCACTGATTTATATTTTAATGACGATACTACTAAGCCCGCCTACCGATATGCAAGCATGCCGCCATATAAGGGTTAATATAAAATTGCACATTTTTATATTTTCTTATCAACAATGAGATAACCTGACTATTCTTAACTTTCGTCTGATTTGAAAGTTCTTTGACAGGTTTTTAATAATTTATATGTAAATGTATTAACGGGATGTTGCTTTCTCTGTAGACCTTTTGCAGTATTGCTTCTGAAAAAGTATATTTTGGAAAGAATTCTGAAACGTCTATGCTAAACCAATTTACTTCAAATTACCGGCTGACCTGTTAAAGATTCCGACGATAATCTGAAAGTGAAATTAAATTATTAAAATTCGATAAACCCGGTCACAGTTATGAACGCAATGCTTTTTATTCTAATTGCAGTTGTATTCTTTGCATTGGCTTACCGGTTCTATTTCAGCTTTATCGCTGCAAAAGTAGCCGTTCTTAATGATTCCAGGCTCACTCCATCTCAAAGGCTTTATGACGGCCAGAATTATTATCCCACAAGCAAATGGATTCTCTTCGGTCATCATTTTGCAGCTATCGCAGGTGCGGGGCCTTTGGTCGGTCCAGTCCTTGCTGCACAGTTCGGCTTTTTCCCGGGATATTTATGGATGCTCTTGGGAGCAGTACTGGCTGGCGCCATACATGACTTTATTATTCTTACGGCTTCTGTAAGGCATGACGGAAAATCAATTGCAGAGATCGCAAAAGCAGAAATAGGTAAACTAAGCGGTTTTACAACAAGTATAGCGATAATGATAATTCTTATCATTTCACTCGCAGGTCTGGGCCTTGTTGTTGTTAATGCGCTTGCCGAAAGCCCATGGGGAACCTTTACGATCGCAGCAACTATCCCAATATCTATTATAATGGGATTCTGGATGTTCAAAATACGAAAAGGTAAAACCGCAGAAGCAACTCTGTTCGGAGTAATTATCCTATCAATGTGCGTTATTCTTGGCAGGTATATTCCCGGTTCGCCTATGGCGCCCTGGTTTACATTAGATCATAAAACACTTACTATTTTTCTGGCGGGATATGGATTTTTTGCCTCAGCCCTTCCCGTTTGGATGCTTTTATCCCCAAGGGATTATTTAAGCTCGATTATGAAGATTTCAGTTATAACCCTTCTGGCAATTGGGATTATTGTTGTCGCTCCGGAGCTAAAGATGCCTGCTTTTACTAAATTTGTACACGGCGGAGGACCGATAATTCCAGGTACATTATATCCATATTTGTTTATAACCATTGCGTGCGGCGCAATATCAGGGTTTCATTCCCTTGTTAGTTCGGGGACTACTCCCAAGATGATTATGAGGGAATCGGATATCAAAGCAATTGCTGCAGGTTCTATGCTTATAGAAGGGACTGTGAGTATTTTAGCCCTAATTGCAGCTTCAAGCATGTTTCCGCTCGATTATTTTCAAATAAACATTTCACCGGAAAAATTTTTGAGCATCTTGCCACAGCTTCATTCAATGGGATTTTATTCGTCGGATCTGCAAAATTTGGCAGCCTCAGTAGGTGAAAAAATTGCAGGACGAACAGGCGGCGCAGTCTCACTCGCTGTCGGTATGGCACAAATATTCTCTTCTATACCGGGATTCAAATCTCTTATGTCATACTGGTACCACTTTGCGATTATGTTTGAGGCTTTATTTATATTGACCACAATTGACGCAGGTACCAGAATTGCCCGTTTTGTATTGCAGGAATCAATAGGAAAGCTTTATAAGCCTTTCGGAAGAGCAAACTGGCTACCGGGTAATCTTATCTCAAGTTTGCTTGTTGTACTTACCTGGGGATATTTTATTTACACTGGAACTGTAACTACAATATGGCCGATGTTCGGTACTGCAAATCAACTGCTTGCCGCTATTGCTTTGTCAATCGGTACATCCTATATTATTAATAACGGCAAAATTAAATATGCTTATGTAACTATTATTCCAATGCTTTTCATTTTTGCAGTAACTTTTACAGCCGGAATTGAAAATATTATATATATATATTACCCTCAAATGATTGTAGAAAAAACAAAAGTTCTAGGAATCGTCAATATCGGTCTTACCGTTCTTATTATGACTTGCGCTATACTAATCATTGTAGACGCCGTTCCGAAATGGATTAAAACCGCCCTGAATAAACCGCCGGTTCTGAGAAACATTCAGCCTTCATAAGAAATATTAAAATGTATTTCAATTCTAAAAAAAAGAGGCTGATTAAAATGTTGACCAGCTTGCCAAGCCGACCTTAATCAAGGCTAAATCTTAATTAAAATTAAAATATTAATTCTATGGCAGCATTTAAATATTACTTTTTAGTCAGCTTCCTTTTTTAGAAAATATTAAACTGCCGACTACTGGACTTTAAATTCAATTCTTCTATTAAGCATT
>CAZUCY010000015.1:0-44361 GCA_964618785.1 uncultured Ignavibacteriaceae bacterium
AGTTAATAGCTTATGCGGCAAATTTCGATTTTCATTATGAAATTGAAACGCCTAAGATTGAAACCATAGATTCTACTGGAAGCGGAGACGGATTTGTTGCAGGCATTGCGTACTCCTTACATAATGATTTAACTTTTGAAGAAGGATTAGCTGTTGCTTCATCAATTGGTGCATTAAATGCCGGACGTTTGGAAGTTTGCAGTATTTTGATAAGTGAAATTGAAAAATTTAAAATGCTAATCAAGATTTCCCCGGTCGGTAAAAAAATGAAAATACTTGATGTTACTCCGTGTTAAATATGCTTTTGTGCTTTGCTTCATTTTGAGCTTTTATTCTTTTTCCCAATCGGTTGAATCTCTTCAAATAAAGGGGAGTAAGAATTTTACCGAAGAAGAAATAATTGCATGGAGTAATGTTAAAAAAGGAGTTAAATTCTCGCCGGGTTTAATTGATTCTATTAAATCCAGGTTAGCGTTTCAATTCGGAAATTGTGGATATTTTCATAGTTCGTTTGAAAAAACGCGCATAAGTTATAAACCGGATTCACTCCACCTCAATTTAGAAATTATCGTTAATGACGGTGAACCAACTTATATTAAGAAAATTTTTTATTCCGGTCTTGATTCTCTTTCTTCAACAAAGATTATTCCTTTCTTCAGCTTTATGGAAGGTAGTTTATTTAACATTTACGGGTTGGAAGAAAATATCTCAAAATCTTTATCCTATTTTGAAAACAATGGATATCCGTTTGCAAAGATTAAGGTTGCATCTGTCTATTTTTATACTGACTCTGCAAACGGTGAGTATCTTGCTGAATTACATCTTAACTTTAACAGGGAAATTTTAAGCAAAATTGACCGGATTGAAATTGATGGAAATGCTTCTACTAAAGATTATGTAATCTTGAGAGAATTACAGATAAAGCCAGGTGAAGAATATTCTCAAAAAACAATTGACGGCATAGCTGCAAAACTGAACCGGCTTGGATTTTTTGATCCTGTAGGCGCTCCGGATATCCTTCTTGACTCAAAAAATAATGGAGTATTAAGGATAAACGTTAAAGAAAAAGTCACAAATAATTTTGATGGTATTATAGGATATGTTCCGGCTATGGGCGCCAATCAAAGCGGATATTTAACCGGCTTGGTCAATGTTAGTTTGAAAAATTTATTCGGTACTGGAAGGGCTGCCTCAATTAATTGGCAGCAATACAGCCAGTCTTCACAGGATCTTGAATTGAAATATCTTGAACCGTGGTTATTTAATTACCCTTTTAATTTTTCGGCTGATTTATTTCAGCGGAAGCAGGATAGCACTTACGTTCAGCGCAAGTTTGAAGGAAATATTGAATACTTAGCAACTGATAATATGTCTGCCGCATTTACATTTTCCACTGAATTAGTGATTCCAGCTCAATCTGACTCTTTAGTATTTACGGTTTTTAACTCTGGTTCGGTGTCTACGGGATTTAATGTTAAAATAGATACCAGGGATGATCCATATTCT
The DNA here is from genome assembly GCA_964618785.1 of uncultured Ignavibacteriaceae bacterium. Lineage (GTDB taxonomy): Bacteria > Bacteroidota > Ignavibacteria > Ignavibacteriales > Ignavibacteriaceae > FEN-1297. The sequence continues at coordinate 1,507 of CAZUCY010000015.1, forward strand.
CCGACAAGAGGATTACTTTTTATTACTTCTTATTCCTTTAGCAGAAAGAAAATATATGGTCCTCAGCAATTTATTACTCCGGATATCTCAACTAATGAAAATTTACAAAGATTTACACTTGATCTTGATTTATTCTATAAATTCTTTAACAGGCAAGTTGCCGCACTGGGAATTCATGGAAGGGAGTTACGGGCATCATTCTATGAAGAAAGCGATTTGTTCCGGCTTGGCGGCGCTAATTCTCTAAGAGGCTATTTGGAAGATCAATTCCTCGGTAACAGGATAACATGGACAAATTTTGAATATAGGCTGTTGCTTACAAACAGGACATTCGGATTTCTTTTCTTTGATACCGGATATTATCTTAGGAGCGCTGAACCGTTAAGCAATATTCAAACTATCGAAGGCTTTAAACTTGGATACGGATTAGGGTTCAATGTTGAAACAAGCCTGGGAGTTCTTAAAGTCAGTTTTGCTTTAGCACAGGGTGATACATTTGCTAACGGTAAAATTCATTTTGGAATTGTAAATGAGTTTTAGTAAGAATATGAATAAACTAAATGCTGTTTGTAAAATAATCCGCCCGGTAAATTTAATTATTACGTTTATTTCAATTGTTATTGCGGTTATAATTTGTTCGAATGGAGCATTTGCAGCAGATAAAATAATTTTTGCATCCGTATCAGGAGCATTAGCTGCTGCCGCAGGAAATATTATTAATGATTTATTTGATATTGATATTGATAAAATAAACCGACCTGACCGTCCTTTAGCTTCAAATAAATTAACGCGCCTTCAAGCAGTTTCTTTTTATATTCTTTTTTCATTTTTATCTTTAACACTTTCTTATTTAATAAACAAGCTAGCTTTTATTGTTGATGTGTTTGCTTTATTATTGCTCTTTTTTTATTCATTCAGACTAAAGCGAATAATTTTAATTGGAAATTTCGTTGTTGCGTTTTTAACTGGCTTAGCCTTTATTTATGGAGGTGTTTCTGTAGCTAATGTGAAATATGCAATTGTACCGGCAATGTTTGCGTTTTTGATAAATTTTATAAGAGAGATAGTCAAAGATATGGAGGATATTGATGGTGATAAGTCCGCCGGAATCTTTTCATTTCCTTTTTTATATGGTTTTAAGAATGCAAGAAGAGTTATTACTGTATTCACTTTACTATTAATAACCGCAACTTTCATTCCATTCATATTTAAATTTTATAAAATAAATTATTTCATTTTAGTTATGGCTTTGGTTAATCCAATACTTATATATTCTTTGCGCTCTCTTTTTAAAAACGATAAGAAAAAAAACTTGTATAAAATTAGTTTTATGCTGAAGTTAGATATGCTGTTTGGACTAATTGCGATTTATTTGGGAAAATAATTCGGATGCAAATATTGATGAAGAATTTTGATAACTCATTCCTGACGGATAAAATTAAGTTGATTGCTGGGGTCGATGAAGTTGGCAGAGGACCCCTTGCCGGACCGGTTGTAAGTGCAGCGGTAATTTTTTATGAGCATGTTTTTATAGAAGGGATAAACGATTCTAAAAAATTAACAACAAAAAAAAGAGAAGAACTTTTCCCCCAGATACTTAAAAATGCTAAAGCTTATGCCGTTGCCTCCATCTCTCACGGTCAAATTGACCGGATAAATATTCTGCAGGCTTCACTTAGAGCAATGCATATGGCAGTAAAAAGATTAAAAATAAATCCTGATTTAATTTTGGTAGACGGCAACAAGACATTTGATTATTTCGTCCCGGTTATTCCTATCGTAAAGGGAGATTCAAAATCATTTTCTATTGCAGCGGCTTCTATTGTCGCTAAAGTTATAAGGGATAGATTAATGAAAAGATTAAATGAATACTATCCCCAATATTTATGGGCAAAAAATAAAGGCTATCCTACAAGGGACCATATTCAGGCAATTAAGTTGTACGGCATCTGTCCTTTGCATAGGAAATCCTTTCTAAAAAAAATGTTATCAGTAGAAACTCAAACTGATATATTCAACACAGTGGTACAATTAAATCAAATAGAGGAAGTTTAAATATTTTAAGTCGGATTAATCATGAGTGTCATTTCTAAGAAATTCGGGAAAGAAGGAGAAGATATTGCCGTTGAAATGCTTATTGAAAAAGGATATCAAATAATTGAGAGGAATTATTATTACCAGAAAAAAGGAGAGATTGATATTGTAGCAAAAGACATGGGTACCGGTTTCCTGGTTTTCGTTGAGGTTAAATCAAGAAAAAACCTGGAATGTGGGGAACCTGAATATTCCATTACGCAGAGCAAAATAGGTCAAATAAAAAAAATGGCGGAACTATATCTTTATGATAAGGATATAAGTGAAATTGAGTGTCGTTTTGATGTAATTACCGTGCTTTTATTACCTCAAATGAGACCAATAATTAACCATTACATCGATGCTTTTCAATAATTTGTTTTCCCGGATAGAAATGATGCCTGAACTTTTATTAAGTGTGTTTTTTTATTATCTTAAATACCTAAAGTAAATCAAAAGAAAAAATGCAATGTCTTACTTTAAGAACGCCTAAACATTTTAATTAAATAAATCTCTTTATTCATATTGGAAACCAACTCAAGTTTGCAGAAAAATTTATCCATTACCGGCAAAAGATTAATGGAATTTTTTAATATGGTGGGAGGTATTTCCACGTTTTCTTTAAATTTCTTTAAAAATGTTTTTTTCCCTCCATATGAATTTGCTGAAATTAAAAAGCACATGGATGAATTGGGAGTTAAAACTCTGCCAATAATAAGTGTTACGGGCTTTATTATTGGGTTGGTTCTTGCAATGCAAAGTGAGCCGGTTATGGTAAGATTCGGTGCTGAATCATATTTACCGGGGATGGTTGCTTTATCGGTAGTGCGGGAGCTGGGCCCTGTAATTACAGCTTTAATTTTTGCGGGCAGGGTAAGTTCGGGTATCGGCGCTGAACTGGGGTCCATGCGTGTGACTGAACAAATAGATGCAATGGAGGTTTCTGCTATTCATCCGTTTAAATTTTTAGTGGTTACACGGGTTCTTGCCTGTACGCTAGTTCTTCCCATGCTCACTGTTTATGCAATTTTTTTAGGGTTGTTAGGCGGATTTTTAGCCATTTCCCTTTCCCAGCATATTAGCCTGCAGCTTTATATAAATACCGTAGTTCATTCCGTCGAGTTTGAAGACTTGATCCCAGGTATTATCAAAACATTTTTTTTCGGTTTTATTGTCGGAATAGTTGGCTCTTATAAAGGATACACTGCTGATAATGGAACTGTAGGTGTTGGACGTGCATCAACAAGTTCGGTTGTTGTTTCGTCATTATTAATTTTGGTGTTTGATATGATTCTGAGTAAAATTACCGTTTCCCTTTGGAGCTAAAGAATGATTGAAGTCGAAATAAAAAATTTAAGTAAATCTTTCGGAAATATGGTAGTTCTTGACAACATATCTTTGAATATACAGGAAAAAGAAAATGTTGTTGTATTCGGTAGAAGCGGTTCGGGTAAAAGTGTTTTGCTAAAATGTATTGTAAGATTAATGGAGCCGGATTCAGGCGATATATTAATTGAAGGCCAGAATGTTAAGATCCTTTCAGATAAAAAATTAAATGAATTAAGAAAATATATCGGATTTCTATTTCAAAGCGCTGCGCTTTATGATTCTATGAGTGTTAGAGAAAATTTAGAATTCCCCCTTATAAGAAATTTTAATTTTACTTCAGCAGAAAGAGAAAAAAAAATAATTGATGTTTTGGAAAAAGTTTCTCTTGAAGATTCAATAGATAAAATGCCCGCAGAACTTTCCGGCGGAATGAAAAAAAGAATTGGACTGGCAAGAACCATTATAACCGAACCAAGATTAATTTTGTATGATGAACCAACTACCGGGCTTGATCCGATTACATCAAAGGAAATAAGCCAATTGATTATAGAACTTCAGAAGGACCTGCATACAACCTCAATAGTTGTTACACATGATTTAATTTGTGCAAAGATTATTGCTACCCATGCAATTGTTCTTAAAGACGGGAAAATAAGATATGAAGGCAATCTTGAAAACCTTACTTCTTATGATGATCCGTTTCTAAAAGACTTTTTTAGCAATGATATAATTGATGTTAAAAATGGGAGAATTTAATGTTTAAAAATATGCCTACTATCAGATTAGGTGTTTTTGTTGTCCTCGGACTAACATTACTTGTAATAGCAATTTTTTTATTAGGACAAAAAAATTCTCTTTTCAGCTCCACTTTCAATGTCAGAGCGTATTTTAAAGATGTTCAAGGAATAAAAAATGGGGCTACAGTCAGATTAAGTGGTATTGACGTAGGTAGCGTAAATAAGATTAATATTGTTAATGATACTTCCGGCAGAGTTGAAGTTTTTATGAATTTGCAGAATGATATACAAAGGTTTATACGAACAGATACAAAAGCTACGATAGAAACAGAAGGGTTGGTCGGTAATAAAGTTGTTGTACTTAAAATCGGTACAAGTTCGGCTGAGCCGGTTAGAGACGGTGGATATATCCAGTCTGAAGAACCTTTAGGGTTTTCGGCAATTATTGCTCAAACCGAAGGAACGATGCAATATACAAAATCAATGACGAGGGATCTTGCAGAAATAGTCGGCCGGGTTAATAAGGGGGAAGGAACAATCGGCAAACTTTTAGAGGACGAAGAACTTTATAATAATGCAGCAAGTTTAACAAGAAGAGCTGATCAAAGCTTAAAAAATATTACCGATGAACTTATTCGAATAGTTGGAGTTTTTGATACTCTCGGTCAAGGAGTAAAAAATGTTGTCTGGAATGTAAATAGTGTTGTATCTAATGTTGATACTATTATTATCAACGTGAATCAAGGCAGAGGCGTTCTTGGCGCACTTCTTACAAGCGGCAAATATGACAGCACAATTGCTACTGTAATAACAAATGTTGAAAAAATGAGTGAAGATGCCCGCCTAAGCGCATCCCGATTATCGGAAAATATGGAAGCTCTGAAGCACAATTGGTTATTCAAAAGTTATTTTGAAAACCGCGGGTACTGGGATGAAGCCAAATACCAAGACGATATAAATACAAAGCTTCTTGATTTAAACCAAAAAATGAAGATTATTGATGGTCAAATTGAAACATTGAAAAAATTACAGGAAAGCACTAAATAAAGTTGAGATTCTTTAATTACTGCCTTTAAATTGCTAAAAATCGCTTTCAATCCCTGGCTTGTTTTATCAACTCTTTAATATTGGGTTTCTTTTTATATTTAAAGGCTCAATTTTCTTTTAACTACAGATTTTGTTAATAAATTTTGCAGATAATGAATGAAGTAAAAAATTATCAGAGAGATAGAAAGATAGTAATTAATGGCGCTAGGGAGCACAATTTAAAAAATTTAAGCTTCGAACTTCCACGTAATAAACTTATAGTCTTTACTGGTGTCAGCGGTAGCGGTAAATCTTCCCTTGTCTTCGATACAATATATGCAGAAGGGCAGCGAAGATATGTTGAAAGCCTTTCTGCTTATGCAAGACAATTCCTTGAAAGAATGAATAAACCCGATGTCGATCTCATTCAGGGGATTAGTCCTGCTGTTGCAATTGAACAAAAAACCGGCGCAAAAAATACTCGTTCTACGGTTGGTACTACTACCGAAGTTTATGATTATCTTCGCTTATTATTTGCCAGGATTGGAAAAACCATCTGCTTTGAATGTGGGAAGGAAGTTAAAAAAGCAACTATCAGTACCGTATCCGATTGGCTGGAACAACAGCCTGAAGACTCTAAGTTCTATCTTGCATTTCCGCTTCATATGCATCAGGGGCATTCTATAAAAGAGGAAATTGATTTACTTAAAAAGCGTGGATTTTTTAGGGTCTATTTTAAAAAAAAGATGGTGGACCTTAATGAAGATGAAAAAATTCCGCGTAATAAGGATAAAGTCAGTGTTGTAATCGAAAGGTTCAAAGTTCAAAAAGGGAAAGTAAGAGAAAGACTTTCAGATGCAATTGAAATAACATTTAAAGAAGGAGAAAACCGTCTTGTTTTAATAAATGTAGAAACTGGTGAGCAAAAAGAATTTACAAAGTTTTATGAATGTTGTGGAATTAGATATGAAGAACCTGAACCAAGGTTTTTCTCGTTTAATAATCCGTTTGGCGCATGCCCTGTCTGTCAAGGGTTCAGTCGTGTTATCGGCGTCGATATGAACCTTGTAGTTCCCAATCCTTCTTTAAGCATTTCTGATGGGGCGCTTGCTCCATTCCGTTCAGCAAAATACAGTACACATTTAAGAGATTTGATAAGAAATGCTAAATCATTTGGCATCCCTCTTAATGTCCCTTTTAATAATCTTAATGCCGAGCAGGTTGTACTAATAAAAAGGGGGTTTGGCGATTATATCGGCGTAGAACGTTTCTTTGAAAAACTTGAGACTAAAACTTATAAAATGCACGTTAGAGTTATGCTTAGCAGGTACAGAGGTTATACCCTGTGTTTGGCTTGCAAGGGTTCAAGGCTTAGAAGAGAGGCTCTTCAGGTCAAGATTGCAGGCAAATCAATATTAGACTTAGTAAAGATTCCTATCGAGCAGTCTCTTCAATATTTTAAAGAACTACATATCTCAGAATATGATCTACAGGTTGGGGATAGAATTTTGAAAGAGATTATTAAAAGGCTTACTTTTTTAAATGATGTGGGGATTGGTTATTTAGCATTAGATCGCCTTAGTAGCACTCTTTCAGGAGGCGAAACCCAGAGAATTAATCTTGCCACTTCTTTAGGCTCTTCTCTTGTTGGGACTCTTTATGTCCTTGATGAGCCAAGTATTGGTCTACATCCACGGGACAATTTTAAATTAATTAATCTATTAAAAAATTTGAGAGATTTAGGCAACACCGTGCTTGTCGTAGAACATGATTCTGAAATGATAAAGTCAGCCGATCTGATAGTTGATATGGGGCCAAAAGCTGGGGTCGATGGCGGTGAAATTATTGCTTTTGGTACAATTGAAGATATCTTGAATGATACAAATTCATTGACTGGGAAATATCTTTCCGGCAAGCTTGAAATTCCTGTACCCAAAAATAGAAATATCAAGGAGACAAAATCTATTCTTATTACCGGCGCTGGTGAAAATAATTTAAAAAATATCGATGTTGAGATCCCTTTAAATAAATTTGTCGTAATAACTGGGGTCAGCGGTTCAGGAAAAAGTACTCTCATTAATGATATTTTATACGGCGGAGTTGCAAAGCTGCTTGGTAAGGTTCCTCCCAAAATTGGCCGGTATGCAGATATTAAAGGTGCAGAATTCTTAGATGAAATAGAAATAGTGGATCAATCACCCATTGGAAAAACTCCAAGGTCAAACCCTATAAGCTATATTAAAACTTATGAGCTTATCAGGGAATTATTTGCATCTACGCATCAAGCAAGAGCAAGAGGTTATAAGCCTGGTTATTTTTCTTTTAATGTTCCGGGCGGAAGGTGCGAAACTTGCCATGGTGAAGGCTTAATAAAAGTCGAAATGCAGTTCCTTGCCGATATCTTTCTTGAATGTGATGATTGCAATGGTACCCGCTTTAAAAAAGAAATTAGGGAAATTTCTTACCACGGGAAAAATCTTATCGATGTTCTTGAAATGACGGTTGATGAAGCTGTTACCTTCTTTAAGGGTAATGATAGAATAACAAAAAGTATTGAACTGCTTTCCGAGGTAGGACTGGGCTATCTTAAGCTAGGGCAACCCTCTAATACTCTTTCAGGCGGTGAGGCTCAAAGGATAAAACTCGCAGCTCATCTTTCCGCACAGAGGGAAAGAAAGCATACACTCTTTATATTTGATGAGCCTACAACCGGACTTCATTTTCACGATATTTCAAAATTAATTAATTGTTTCAATCTTTTGCTTGAAAGGGACAATTCTATAGTTATTATTGAGCACAATCTTGAAATTATCAAATGTGCCGATTATATAATTGATATGGGACCCGGAGCAGGAAATAAAGGTGGTGAAATTGTTGTCGCAGGTACTCCTGAGATGGTTATTCAGAATTCCGATTCATGGACCGGCAAGTACCTTAAAAAATATCTCGATTAATTTATTCTCTTAAAAGTTAATTCTTGAATAATTAACTTAACTTTGAATAATAAAAGAGCTTATAACCCCGACATTTATGTTGGGAACTACTATTTTAAATTATATCTGGCTTAGCCAAAATTGTCCAAAACTCTTGGCTTTATCATCCATCCAAATGGGAAAAGTCAAAAGTACGGAGGCTATAATTATCCCCCTAATTAAAACTTGGGGTTATTAAAAAAATTTTTAATAAGTTCGTGACATGAATCATTATTTATATTTTAATTTTTTTGGAGTCTCTCAATGCAGTTCAAACAATTTCCATTTAAATCAGTTTTAATATATCATTTATTTTTAGCAATATTTCCAATGTTCTTATTATCCAGTGATTTACTTTTTGCTCAATTAGGTTCTGTCGATAGCAATATTTTACGTGCCACTTTGAAAAACGGACTTCGTTTAGTAGTTGTCCGCAATCCATTGGCGCCTGTTGTCACCACGGAAATCAATTATCTTGTCGGCTCAAATGAAGCGCCCGAAGGATTTCCCGGTACCGCTCATGCTCTCGAGCATATGATGTTTAGAGGAAGTGAGGAACTCTCTGCAGATCAGCTTGCCGATATTACCGCTGCAATGGGAGGTGACTTTGATGCAGATACACGCCAATCTTTAACACAGTATTATTATACAGTTCCATCAGAAGATATTGATGTCGCCTTGCATATTGAAGCTATTAGAATGAAAAGTTTGCTTTCTACTGACTCCCTTTGGGAAAATGAGCGCGGAGCAATTGAACAAGAAGTAGCCCAGGATTTATCGAACCCACAATATATTTTTTATTCCAAACTTCTTGAAGCTATGTTTAAGGGGACACCTTACTCACACGATGCGCTTGGAACTCGTCCTTCCTTCGATAAAACCACAGGTACAATGTTGAGAGAATTCCATGATACCTGGTATGCTCCGAACAATGCAATATTAATAATAGTTGGAGATGTGCATCCCCAAAAGGTTTTTGAAGAGGTGAAAAAATTATTTGAGAATATTCCTTCCAAAAAACTGCCGCCAATAGCGGAAATCAATTTAGAGGCTGTAAAGCCGGATACTTTAAACCTGCCAACCGATCTCCCGTATGGTTTGGCTATTATATCATTCCGTATGCCCGGTAGCAATAGCCCTGATTATGCAGCTTCGCAAATTTTATCTGATGTTTTAACCAACCAGCGTGGGAACCTTTATTCAAAGTTGGTTCCGGAGGGTAAAGCTTTGTATGCCGGATTCGAATATATAAATTTGCCTAAGTCGGGTCTTGGCTTTGCGCTCGCAGTTTTTCCAAAAGATGCCGACTCTAAATCTTTAATAAATGAAATTCAATCAATTCTTAAGGATGATATAAAAAACGGTTTGTCACAGGATTTAGTTGAAGCTGAAAAGAGGCATGAACAATCAAATTTTGAATTTCAAAAAAATTCTGTTTCAGGGCTTGCTTCAATCTGGTCCGAAGCTTTAGCTGCCGAAGGGAAACAGTCACCTGATGAAGATCTTAATGAATTGCAAAAAGTAACCGTTAATGATGTAAACCGGATCGCAATGAAATATCTTGATCCGGATCATGCAATCTACGCTATTCTGACTCCTCAATCATCAGGTAAACCAATATCTAAAAATTCATTCGGAGGAAAAGAATCTTTCGTTCCAAAAAATCCTAAAGATGTTCAGCTTCCCGATTGGGCTGCAAATGCTTTAGGAAGGTTATCTGTTCCATCATCGGTTGTTAACCCTGAGGTAACATTATTTTCAAATGGTCTTAAACTTATAGTTCAATCTGAAACTATTAGCAATACAATCAGTCTGTTCGGCAGTATAAAGAACAATTCTAATTTACAAACGCTTCCGGGAAAAGAAGGTGTTGGTAGTGTTTTAAGTCAACTATTTTCTTATGGATCCAAGACTCTTGATCGCGTTGCTTTTCAGAAAGCGCTTGATGATATCGGAGTTGAAGAATCTGCCGGCACTGATTTTTCTTTAAGTGCCCTTTCAGACAAATTTGAAGATGGAGTTAGACTTTTAGCAGATAATGAATTAAACCCCGGCATGCCGTTACATGCCTTTAAAGTTGTTAAAATGCAAACTGCCGCAACCGTAAAAGGTGAGCTTAAAAGTCCTGATTATTTAACGTCAAAAGCGCTGCGTATTGGTTTATATCCAATCTATGATCTTGTACAACGTGAAACTACGCCTGAAACTGTTGACTCACTTACTATTAATGACGTAAAAGACTACTATTCAAAAGTCTACCGGCCTGATCTTACGACTATTGTCGTTATAGGAAATGTTTTACCGGAAATAGCAAAAGAAATTATTGGAAAATATTTTGGAAATTGGAAAACCGAAGGGTCTAAACCTGAGACAGATTTACCTCCTGTTCCCCCAAATAAATCTTCTATTTCCGCTGTGCCGGATGAAAGCAGGGTACAGGATAAAGTTATTTTAGCAGAGACTCTGCAGTTAACGCGCAATGATGCCGACTTCTATTCTCTCGAGCTTGGAAACCATGTTTTAGGAGGCGCTTTTTATGCCACGAGATACTATAAGGATCTTCGTGAAAATGCAGGGCTGGTGTACTATGTGTCTTCTTCATTCAATATTGGAAAAACTCGCTCAACTTATGAAGTAGAATATGGGTGTGATCCTCAAAATGTTTCAAAAGCTAAATCTATTGTTGAAAGGGATTTGAAACAAATGCAGACTACATCTGTAACCCTGCATGAGCTTGAACAGGCTAAAGCTATGCTTATGCGCGAGATTCCTCTTTCCGAGTCCAGTTTAAGCAGTATAGCAAGAGGATTGTTATCGCGTGCAATTAATGGACTGTCTTTAGACGAGCCTACCATAGCTGCGAAAAAATATCTTCAATTGAGTGTCGAAGATATTAAAAATGCTTTCGATAAATGGGTGCGCCCTATGGATTTTGTCCAGGTAACCGAAGGACCAAATCCCCAGTGAAAAAATTAAAATATTTTAAAATGATAAGAACTTTATCAATTTATAAAATTTATTCATGTGCAATAATTAAATAGGTTGAAGTAAATATTTTTTAATTTTAAAATTACCTCTTAAAAAATTGAACAAATATTGTAAGTATACAATGAAATAGAAAAAATATTCAATAATTTACTTAATAATTAAAAAAAGTCTTGACTATAAATCTTTCCACGAATATGTTGCATGTGTAAAAATATTCCACCAACGATAATTATAAATAAATAGAGGGATTTCTATGAGTTTAAGTCAAATTGCTCGATCAATTAGCGGATCGCCGACTCTTAAGCTTAATGAAAAGGCTGCCTTGTTGAAAGAAAAAGGCGAACCTGTAATTCATTTAGGCGGCGGTGAACCTAAAAGCAAAATTCCAATGGATGCAATATTAGCTACCGCAGCGCATCTAAATACTGGCGAGGTTAGATATGCACCTGCCGATGGAATTCCTGCATTAAAAAAGTCAATCATTCATTATACAGAAGAGTTTTATAACCGACATGTAGCTCCAGAAAACGTAATTGCATCAGGTGGAGCTAAACAGGCAATTATGGTCGCTTTACAGGCTATTCTCAATCCTCAGGAAGAAGTTATTTACCCGGTTCCTTATTGGGTAAGTTACCCTGAAATGGCAAAGCTTTGCGGCGCTATTGGCGTGCCAGCTTTGCCGGATGATGGAAGCTTTTATCCCAAAATACAGGATATTGAACAAAAAATCGGTTCATATACTAAAGTTGTCATTATAAATAGTCCTAATAATCCTTCCGGAGCAATGTATTCCGAGGAATTTATTTCCGATATAGTAAATTATTGTGAAAAGAAAGATATTTATTTAATAATGGATGATATCTATCATAGGTTAATTTTTGACGGAAAGAAACCAATCAATTGTTATAAATATGCAAGGGATCTTTCGGAAAATTCTAAAATAATTCTTATTAATGGCGTATCAAAACAATATGCAATGACTGGTTTTAGAATAGGCTGGGCTGTGGCTAATAAAAAAATAATCGAGGCTATGACTAATATTCAAAGCCATCAAACTTCAGGACCATCAATACTACTTCAAAAAGCCGCCATTGGCGCGCTTAACGGAATTCAATCCGGAGTTGAAAGCCTGCGAATTACTCTTGAAAATAATCGCAATATTATGATCGATTATCTTAATTCGTTTGAAGGAGTAAAGGTAACCAAGCCAGACGGAACATTTTATTGTTTTGCAGATTTTAGTGTATATGAAAAAAATTCAACCAAGCTTTCGGAATTCTTAATTGATAAGGTAATGGTTGTAACTGTTCCCGGTTCTGAATTTGGCATGGAGGGTTATCTCAGATTGAGTTTCTGCGGAGCTATTAAAGAAATTACAGAAGCTGTTGAGAGGATGAAATGGGCGCTTGATCCAAATTCACCCAATGAACTATATATCGGCGACAGGAAGTTAGTGAGGGATTGGTCATGAGTAAATATTTGGAGTTTAACACACCTGCAAGTAAAGAAGCTAAGCAATTAGCTTCCGATTTTGGCTTGTCCAATCATGGTTTTAATTATCTGGATAGAGTTTTTTGGAATCTTTCGGAAACTGCTCTTTACGAAGAAGCAATCTTTCGTAATGAAGGGCATATATCGGAAGGCGGACCATTTGTGGCTAAAACAGGTAAACATACTGCAAGATCTGCCGCTGATAAATTTATTGTTAAAGAAGAATCTACTGAAAATAGCATTTGGTGGGGAGTTCATAATAGGCCATATAGTTTGGAAAAATTTAACTCTCTTATGTTGCGTCTTGAAGCTTATGCTCAGGGAGATGAATTATTTGTACAGGATTGTTATGTAGGTGCCGATCCAGATTATAGAATGCCAATTAGAATAATTACAGAAAAAGCATGGCATAGCCTATTTGCACGAAATATGTTCATTACTACAAGCAATCCCGATGAATTAAAAAAATTCATTCCTGATTTTACCGTAATAGCTGTGCCCGGTTTTAGGGTCGATCCTAAAATCGACTCAACTCGTACTGAAACAGGAATAATTTTAAATTTTGATTCCAGAACGGCTATTATTGCTAATTCTCTTTATGCCGGTGAAATAAAAAAATCAGTTTTTACAGTATTAAATTTTCTCCTTACATATAGAGACGTCCTTCCAATGCATTGTTCTGCTAATGTAGGAAATAATGACGACGTGGCGCTTTTCTTTGGCTTAAGCGGAACTGGCAAAACTACCCTTTCTGCCGATCCTAAACGCAGGTTGATTGGGGATGATGAACATGGCTGGAGTCCTTACGGAGTTTTTAACTTCGAAGGTGGATGTTATGCTAAAGTTATTCGACTTTCTGCTGAAAGTGAACCTGAAATATTTTCAACAACTAAACGCTTTGGTACTATTCTTGAAAATGTTACATACGATCCTGTAACAAGAAAAATAGATTTAAATGATGATTCTGTTACAGAAAATACACGTGCGTCGTATCCTCTCGAATTTATTCCGAATATTGTGCCTCAAGGATACATTAGAAGTCATCCCCAAAATGTCATATTCCTTACATGTGATGCTTCAGGTGTTTTGCCTCCTATATCCAGATTGAATCCCGCACAGGCACAATATCATTTTATAAGCGGATACACTTCAAAAATTGCAGGTACTGAAATTGGGCTAGGCATTGAGCCTCAGATTACTTTTAGTGCCTGCTTTGGCGGTCCTTTTATGGTTCGGCATCCTTTTGAATACGCCGCTAAATTAAAAGAAAGAATGCTTCAAAGCAAAGCACAATGTTGGCTTGTTAATACTGGATGGGTTGGTGGAAGGTTTGGCGTTGGCAAAAGAATTAGTATCCGTCATACAAGAAATCTTTTAAATGCCGTGCTTGATGGTAAACTTAACAAAGTTGAATTTAGAAAAGATAAACTTTTTGGTTTTGAAGTCCCGGTATTTTGCTCAGACGTTCCGCAGGATGTTCTTGATCCTGCATGCTCTTGGGGTGATAAAAATGAGTATTGGAAAAAATACGATGCTCTTGCTGCAAGGTTTATTGAAAACTTCAAACTCTTTGCTAAAGGTTCTTCCGAAGAAGTTATAAACGCAGGACCGAAGCGGCTTTAATTAATTCCCTTGATTTGTTTTCTTACCGTGCCGTCAATTCTTGACGGCACGTTCTTTCCCTTATATCTGTTTAGCACGTACTACAATTCTGATTTACCGGGATATTCTTCTCCATTAAATTGAATTATTTATGTACTTCCCTATATTACTTAAATTATATTCCAGATATTTTATTTTATAATTTTTATTCATTAACTTAATAATCCACATTAGGCAAAAGATGTTTGGCATAGCCATTCATTTGGAATAAAATTATCCCGACGCCTGCCTGTCAGTACGTAGGTTTATGTTGTTGAACAAATGATTACAATAATATTTGGTTTTAGTCAAAAAATTCATCACTTTTTAGGTATCCTCTTATAATTCCATTTATTCTTCGTAATATGAGTTACTAAAATAAAATTATTATAAAAGTTAAAGTAATTTTCATTTTGGCATAATCATTTATATCACTTTTCTTTTAAACGATAGTCACTTTATAATGGGAAAGTTATGAATTGGGAAATTTTAATTATTGCAGGATTATTTGAAACTGCCGGGACTATAGGTATGAAATATTCAAACGGGTTTTCTAAACTTTATCCGAGTTTAATCATGGTGCTTACAATTAATAAGTGTATACCTTCTCTCTGTATCATTAAAAACTTTGTCGGTTGTTTAGGCATATGTTGTATGGACTGGAATAGGCGCTGTAGGAACTACAGCTTTGGGAGTAATCCTTTTGGGAGAATCAAAAGAACTGATAAGGGTTTGTTTTATTTTTCTGATTATTATCGGAATTATAGGACTGAAAATTATTTCCGGGAAATAAAATATTTATTATTCTAATAGTTATGTCTGCTTATTCTGTGATTGAAAAGAAGGTAATATGGTTGCAGCTGTAATTGCAGTATTATTAATGTATTCGTTAATTAACTGCGAACCAATAGTTTTTCTTGTTCACCCGGGCGGTCACTTCTTCAAAAATAATGATGAGGGATATTTGGGAATTCTGAAGGAGTTACACGAAAATAATGAAACTTTATTGGATACAGCTTTAAGAGAATTCCGTGGGGAGACCGGAATTGACCCGATTGGAGATTTTTTAACACTCGGTTTAGTAAAACAAAAAAATAGTAAAACCATTAATGCCTGGGCATTCCGGAATGAAAATTATAAATCGGTGAAAATTAAAAGCAACACTTTTGAATTGGAATGGCCGCCGCATTCTAGTAAAAAACAGCAATTCCCGGAAATTGTTAAGGGGGAATTTTATCCACCGAATATTGGCCGTGAAATAATCGCAGAATCTCAAAGAAAATTTATTTTGGAATTTGAAATGCAGTTAAAAAATATAAGTTTATAAAACTGTTTAACGGAGATTAATAATGAAATTATTATATTTTTTTTTCTTCCTGTTTCTTTTTTATTTGAGTTATAACACTCAGGATTCAGGCCGTTCAAAAAAGATATTTAAAAAGCCCGGTCATTATACTATAGTTATTCATGGAGGTGCAGGAACTATTGATAAATCCATGCCGGATTCAATAAAGCAATCTTATCTAAAATTTTTATCGGAAGCGCTTAAAATTGGCAGGGATATACTTGAAAGAGGAGGGACTTCTTTGGATGCAGTTGAAAATGTAATTAAGTATTTCGAAATTAATCCTCAATTCAATGCGGGAATTGGCTCTGTGTATACTGCTGATGAAACACATGAAATGGATGCTTCTATTATGAATGGGGAAGACCTTTCTTGCGGCGCAGTGGCAGGTGTTCAACATATTCCTCATCCCATATCACTTGCCAGGCTGGTAATGGAGAAAACCCAGCATGTTCTGCTTGCTTATGACGGTGCGGAAAAATTTGCAAAACAAATGGGTATTAAACTTGTCCAGCAAAGTTATTTTGATACACCTGAAAGATATAAACAATGGCTGGAATATAGAAAAAAGCTTGAAGCAGGGAAGCATGGTACCGTTGGCTGTGTCGCGTTAGATAAATTTGGTAATTTAGCAGCCGGAACCTCTACCGGAGGTATGACAGGAAAACTGCCCGGCAGGATAGGGGATTCTCCATTAATCGGCGATGGTACTTATGCTAATAATAAAACCTGTGCTGTTTCTTGTACCGGTTGGGGTGAAAAATTTATAAAACATACAGTAGCATTTAACGTATCAGCGCTGATGGAGTATAAAAAAATGACTCTTAAGCAAGCCGCAGAAAATGTTATTTATAAACAATTACAGCCCAATGATGGAGGTTTAATTGCTGTGGATAAAAATGGAAACTACGTAACACCTTTTAATACTTCCGGTATGTTTCGCGGAGTTGCAACTTCCTTCGGTAAGTTTGAAGTAAACATTTGGAAATGAAACCGGAGTTGGCAGACACTTCAAGGAGATTCGATTTTGATTTTTTTTTGTAAATTGCCAAGGGCCGAATACTTATTCCGGATGGAAATATTGATTTTTTTATTATATTATAAATGAACATACTTTATTAAGGAGATAATTATGCAGAGACCAAGCCAGGGCGATTACCTGCCCTACCAAGAAGCGTATTTAAATACAGTTCAAGGGAATAATGTCATGAAAGTTCTGGAAGAACAATTAAAAACCGTACCGGAATTTTTAAAATCTATTCCGGAAGATAAGGGAAAATATTCTTACTCAGAGGGTAAATGGACTATCAATGAAGTAATAGAACATATTACGGATACAGAAAGAATATTTGCTTATAGGGCGCTTTGTATTGCAAGGGGTGAGAGAAAAGTACTTCCCGGATTTGATCAGGATGCCTATGTTAAAGGTGCCAACTCCGATAATAAGAAGCTTTTCGACCTTATTGAAGATTACAGGAAAGTAAGAGAGTCAAATTTATCATTATTCAAAAGTTTTAGCGAGGATGTAATTAATAAGAGGGGCAATATTAATGATTATCAGATAACTGTGAATGCTATATTATATATTATTGCCGGACACGCAAATCATCATTTATATGTCCTTAAAGAAAGGTACTTAAATTGAAGAACTAATGTAAAAATTTCAAATAACTTCATAAATTTCTTTTAAAATTTTTTCAGTTGCACCTAAATTTTTCTGCACATACTGATGGCAGATTTTCCCTTTGGAATTTCGGTAATTTTTATCGCTAAAAAGATTTCGCATCTGGCGGTAAGCTTCGGGTCTATTTTTAATTAATATGCCGCCGCCAAGTAATAATAGTTGTTGTGCTTCCTGTGAGTTTTCAATTTTGGGTCCGAACATTACCGGTACGCCGTAAACTGCAGCTTCAAGCACATTATGAATTCCTTGCTTGAAACTGCCGCCAATAAAAGCTGCATCTGCGTATGTGTATAAGGTAAGAAGTATTCCGATTGAATCTATGATAATAACTCTCTCCCCTTTATAATTATTAAGAAATGAAAAACGAATAGTTTCCATTTTCCCTGAAAATTCGTTTTCTATCTTTTCCAGATGAATCAATGTCGGCTCATGAGGCGCAATTATAAAAATAATATCTTTATCATATTTTGCTAATGTGATAAATGCAGGTAATATAACTTCTTCATCCATTTCCCAAGTGCTGCCCGCAACAAAAACTTTTTTATTTTTAATAATTTCATTTTTAATCAAATTCCTTTCTTTTGCAGTTATGCTTTTTCTGTATACTCTGTCAAATCTTGTATCACCCACAATGCGGAGCATATTATCGGTACAGCCGAATTCTTTAAATCCATTGGAATCTGCTTCCGATACAGTAAGTATTTTTGTCATATCACGAAATAAGATATTATGAAAGTTTTTTGCAAAAAGTAATTTACGAGAAGAATTTCTTTTCATAGTTGCATCTACTATAAAAGAAGGAATTTTGAAGCTTTTCATCGCCCAAATCATGTTCGGCCAGTAATCATAACGCATAAATATTGCCAGATCGGGGCGGACTATTGTTATAAATCGGTTTGCATTTGAAAACGTATCAAATGGTATGTACGAAATTAGGTCTGCATACGGATATTTGCGGGAGTTCTCATAACCGGAAGGAGAAAAAAAAGTAATTAATATATTAATTGCCTTATTTTTTTTTAATTCTTCAATTATAGGTTTCGCCTGTTCAAATTCTCCTAATGATGAAGAATGAAACCAAATTAATCTTTTAGACTTGTCTAATGCCGCAGCATTTAAAATTAATTCTTCAAATATTCTTTTCCTTCCAATTATGCCTCTTTTAACTTTTTTATCAAACCAGCCGGCAGCATTTATAATTATGTAAAGGCAGGGGACAACTATAGCATTATAAATAATAAACCAAAAATTTTTCATTGAGTTTTTAGTATCGTATTTAATTTATCAATTGCAGTTTGCGGAGTGAGTTCAAGCATACACCGGAAATGATTCTCGGGACATGTGTCTTTCCCTATATGTGTACATGGGCGGCAATAAAGTCCTATGTTTTCTAAAATAGAATTTTTACACCTGTATGGCATAAAGCCGAATTCTTTTACAGTCGAACCGAAAACAGCAAGAACATAAATATTAAGCGAACTTGCTATATGCATCAAGCCTGAATCATTAGTAACAATAGCCCGGCATTTCTTCATATCTATCGCGGTATTAAAAATTTTATTATCATTACAAAGATTGATGGAACCGGGTATTTTGATTGATAGTTCATAGCATATTTGAAGATCCCCTAAGCCGCCGAATAAAACTATAAGATATCCTTTGCTCATTAATAAATTGCCCAAATCTGCATAATATTGTTTTGGCCACATCTTTGTGAAGTGTCTTGACCCGGGTGCAAAGCCTATATATTTGTCAAAATCAACGAGTTGAGATTTTGTACTATGGGGGAGATAAAAATCGAGCCCTTCTTCATCAAGTTCAAAATTATATAGTGCCTGGGCATATCTTTGAGGAATAGGCGCAGCATTCCGAAGTATGTTATATTTAAAATTGACGAGGAAAAATTTAGCCGGTGTTCTTTTATTAAATTTAACAGCCGGCGCTTTAACGTTCCTTCTTAATTGAAATGACCGGAAATTATTTTGAAGATCAATCACTAAATCATATTTGATGTTTTTAAGAGTTTTAATAAGAAATTGCTTTTCATTTGACTTTATTTTATATTCAAAAATTCTTGAAAGATATGGATTAAACTGGAGAAGCTCTTTGTATTGTTCTTTCAAGATAAAATCGATTTTGATGTCAGGGTATTTCTTTTTGATCGATCTTATTAAGGGCGTAGTCAAAAGGATATCACCTAGGGAGCTAAGCCTGATTATTAGTATGCTTTTTTTATCGGATAAGTCCAATGAGTTTTATCTGCCAAAAATCTTTTAAAAGATATATTAATTTAATCATTTAGTCCTTTTACTTCCACTTAAATATTGCAGATTTCCTGTTTCTAAGCTATTTTTGGGTGAAATTTTTAGGTAAAAAAGATGTCAACACTAACGTCGGCTGGAACTAATAAGTTTTCCGATGATTCAATTGAAAAACGGGTTTATAATATAATTGAAAGTCTGATTAAATATTTACCGGTTTTAAATGACCGGAACCGCCTTGGCTATTCTTTATATAAATTTATGAAAGGAGAAGGAGATAATCCTGCTATTACACTTAAGAATGCAAAAGTGAAAATTGAGGGGATATCAATTGAAGAACTTGCTAAAAAAATTTCCGTTGAACTTGAAAAAATTCCAAAAGAGAAATGATCCTTTTCTTAAAATAAATCAATATCCCTGCGGTATGTAAGCATTTCGTAACGATTGATTTGAAGTGACATATTTGGAGCAATATGATTCCAACAACAACCCATCATGAACAGCGGAGCTGTGACATGGTGATTCACTAATTTTTGCACAATGCTATTTAAACTAAAAGAATGATTTAAAATGATTTAACAGTTTTGTTGTTCTTGCAGATAATATTTTACGTTTATTGCTAGTAGTAAATAACACCCAACAAAATAATTAGAATCGCGTAGTGGTTATAAAGTACTACTTAGCCAACCTTCCCGATTTCCTGATCCTTATATTGAAGCTGATAGAGTTTGTAATATATTCCCCGATTTGCAAGTAATTCCTGGTGAGTGCCGGTTTCTCTTATCTCTCCCTTGTGCATTACTATTATTTTATCGGCATTTTGTATAGTCGATAATCTATGGGCAATAACTATTGCAGTCCTGCCTACCAAAAGCTTTTCAATTGCTTTCTGAATAAGAATTTCCGACTCGGTATCAATACTTGAGGTCGCTTCGTCAAGTATTAATATTTTGGGATCGTATGCTAAAGCTCTTGCGAAAGATAGTAACTGCTTTTGTCCAACGCTTAAAGTTGCCCCGCGTTCTTTTACAATTTCGTTATATTTATTTGGAAGAGCTTCAATAAATTTATCCGCTCCCACTAAAGTTGCAGCCTCAGTAATTTTCTCTAACGGTATCTCATCATTGTTCATGCTTATATTTGAACGGATTGTGCCGGAAAAAAGGAATATGTCCTGTAATACAATGGAAATATATTTCCTAAGATCCCGTTTATCAATCGTGCTTATGTCGTTTCCGTCCACAAGTATTGAACCTTTATCAAGATCATAAAACCGTGAGAGAATACTGATTATACTTGTTTTCCCAGCGCCAGTATGCCCGACAATAGCCACAGTTTCCCCCGGATTAATCTTAAACGAAACATTCTTTAAAACATATTCTTCATTATTATATGCAAACCAGACATTCTTAAACTCAATCCCCCCTTTAATGTTTACCAATTTTACATTGGTTTCAGGATTTTTAATAAAAGTTTTACTATCTAACAGTTTGAAAATTCTTTCGGAGGAAGCCATTGCTGTTTGAAGAATATTATATTTTTCTGATAAATCTCTTATCGGTCTGAAGAACATATCGGTAAGTAGGATGAATGCAATTAATACTCCCACCTGGCGGGAACCATGTATTAGCTCGCCGCCGCCGTACCAGATAATTAATCCGGTAGCTATAGAGCTTAGTAATTCAACGCCCGGATAAAAAATTGCATAGTAAAAATTAGATTGAATATTCGCCTTACGGTAATCGGAATTTATATCAAGAAATCTTTTCATCTCCGGCTTTTCTTTATGAAAAATCTGCACAATGTTCATACCCGTCACATGTTCCTGCATATAGGTATTCAACCTTGCAAGATGAAGCCTGACATTTCTATAAGATTCCCTGACCTTCTTTCTGAAAAGAAATGTACCGTAAACCAGCAAGGGGAAAACTGACAGCGTAACCAAGGAAAGTTTTGCGTCCATAAAAAACATAAAACCAAGTATCCAGAGTATTGTAAATACGTCACTGAATACCATAATAATGCCGGAAGAGAATAAATCATTTAAAGATTCAATATCATTTGTTACCCTTGTTACTAATCTGCCGATAGGGGTTTTATCGAAAAATTTTAATGAGAGCTTCTGAGTGTGTGTGAATAGCTGGGTTCTTATATCATAAATGGTCCTTTGTCCTAAGTACTGTGTATAATAATTAAGGAAATATTGAATAATGGATTGAAAAATCAGCGATGCAAGTAATAGGAAACTTATATATATAAGCCCGTTATAAATACCTCTAGAAATATATTTGTCAACGGCTATCTTAATCAGGTAAGGCCGTACTGGTCCAAAAGCTGCAACAATTATATTCATCAAAATTGCAAATACTACATATTTCTTATAAGGTCTTATATAACCCAGAAGCCGTTTCATCAACCTGGCATCGTATGCCTTGCCTAATACTTCATCTTCATTATTATCGTTAGCCATGGACTAAATTACTTTCTGATAATTTTCCCCGGTTAAAAATGATTTAATATTATCAACTGTTGTATCCATAATTCTTTCAACAGCTTCAATAGAATCAAACGCCATATGCGGTGTTATGATCACATTCTCTTTACGTAAAAGGATATTTTTCTTAAGTAATGCTTCAAGATGTTCAACTGCAACATTTTTTGTTAGCATTTGATTTTCTTCATTCAAAAGATCTTCGCCTTCAAAAACATCCAAACCGGCGCCGCCAAAAATATTGCTCTCTATTGCATAGTATAATGCTTTAGATTCAATTACACCGCTTCTTGAAGTATTTATAAACAACGCGCCCTTTTTAACTTTTTCTATATTTCCCATATTAATTAAATTGTGAGTATAAGTGTTGTAAGGGCAGTGCAATGTAATTATATCTGCATTTTTTAGCAGGTCTTCAAGTGAAACATACTGGAAATCAAGAAGCTCTGTTAAAATATGATTAGGCCGGGGATCATGTGCAATCACTTTCATGCCAAAACCTTTGGCAATTTTTATAACATGAACTCCAATACTTCCGGCGCCAATTACTCCGAGAGTTTTACCTTTCAAATCAAATCCTTGGAGACCTTCTAAGGCAAAATAATTCCTGATTGTCCTGAGATAGGCTTTGTGAAGATTTCTTGACAGCGCCAATATCAAGGCAAAAGTATGTTCTGCTACAGTATTTTCCCCATAATATGGCACGTTGGCGACAGAAATCTTTTTTGACTGAGCTTTTTTTATATCTATCTGATTGAAGCCTGTACTACGTGTAGCAATTAACTTTAACCTTTTAGCTTTGTTCAGCACATTTGAATCTATAACAGAATATATAAAAGGTGAAATAATATTTATATTTGATATTAATCCTGCATTAGTGGATTTTAACGGCTCCGGGAAGAAAAGTAATTCAAAGGTATTATCGAATTTTTTCTTTAGATATTTTTTCTCTTTTTCGGTTGTTTCGAAGAATGCTACGGATGTTTTAAGCATTGATATTCCCTAATTTAATTCTTCAAGTTCTTTTTCAAGAAGTTGTTTATAATATAGATCAGCATAAATTCCGGCAGTTTCAAGCAGTTCATCATGCGTCCCTTGTTCGGCAATTTTACCGTTTGAAAGAACGATAATTTTATCTGCGTCTTTAACTGTTGAGATTCTGTGACTTATAATTATGCTTGTCCTATCCTTCATATATTCCCGGAGATTTTTAAGTATTTCTTCTTCCGTATTTGTATCTACGGCGGAAAAAGAATCATCAAGTATTAAAATTCTAGGATCGATTGATAAAGCTCGCGCAAGGCATGCTCTCTGTTTTTGCCCGCCGGAAAGGGTAATCCCTCTTTCACCCATTATTGTGTCATATGCTTCAGGAAACGATTCAACATCCTTGTCAAAATGAGCGATCTTTGAAGACTCTATTACTTTCTCTTTATTTATTTCCCTCAGACCGTAAGAAATATTATTTGCTATCGTATCGGAAAAAAGAAATGATTCCTGCGGCGCTAAACCGATATTTGTCCTTAATGTTTGAAGCGGAATTGTCTTAACATTTTGCCCGTCAATTAAAACTTCGCCCTCAGTGCAATCATATAATCTTGGAATTAAATTTATTAAAGAGGTTTTACCTTCGCCTGTGTATCCCATTATAGCAAGCGTGGAGCCGGCCGGTACTTCAATATTGACGTCTTTTAAAATAAACGGCAGTTCTTCTCCATATTTGAACGATACATTATTAAACTGAATTTCCCCTTTTAACTCCGTTATCGCATTATTTGTCCCGACATTATCCTCAACTTCATAAGGCTCAGCAAATATTTTATTTAATCTTTTCATGCTTGCTTCACCCTGCTGAACCATATTTGTAACCCAACCGAAAGCTATCATAGGCCAGGTTAAATTTCCTATGCACATAAGGAATGCTACAATATCGCCTAAGTTTAGGCTGCGGTTAATTATTTTAATTCCACCCACCCAAATCACTACAATCGTAGATAAGCCCGTGATAAAGAATAATGCAGGCTGTAAATATG
Source organism: uncultured Ignavibacteriaceae bacterium (assembly GCA_964618785.1). Taxonomy (GTDB): domain Bacteria; phylum Bacteroidota; class Ignavibacteria; order Ignavibacteriales; family Ignavibacteriaceae; genus FEN-1297. Next base: position 25,578 of record CAZUCY010000015.1, read on the forward strand.
ATTGAATCTTTATCATATCCATGTTACGCTGCAGATATCCCTTGCTTAAATTTTTAAATTCCTTTATCTCATTTGCTTCACGAACGTATGATTTTACAACACGGATTCCCGAATAATTTTCCTGTGCCTTAGTGGTAAGTTCGGAAAATCTTTCCTGTATTAACGTGAATTTCTCATGAATTAATTTAGCAATATTGTATACGGCTATTGAGAGAAAAGGTAACGGTACTATTGAATAAAATGTAAGACTTGGACTTATAGAAATCATCATTGTTAAAGTAATAACCAAGTTGATGACTGTATCCATCGAATACATTACAGATGGGCCTAAAAAGGTTCTGACTGCATTTATATCGTTTGTAGCGTGAGCCATAATATTGCCGGTAGAATTATTCTGGAAGTATCTCAGCGGCAGTCTCTGAATATGGTTCCAAAAGTCTGCCCGCAAGTCATACTCAATTTCCCTTGAGGCAACTATTATTGTCTGGCGGATAAAAAATCTAAAAATGCCGGCAATAGAAGTGACAAGAATGATCATCAAGGCATAATATAACAGGACGTGTACTGTAACTCTTGGTGTTAAAGCATTTATTGCATTTTTTGAAAGTAATATAATATAAACTGCCAGGGTATCGGAACAAACCATAAACACCATCCCCCACAGCAGTTTGTTTTTATATCTTACAAAATATTTTTTTAAAGTAAAAAGATTTTTCATTCAACCATTTGTTTCACAAAACTATTCTATCACCTTGAACTCTGTATATTTTTGAAGCGCTTTTGGCACTATTATTGTTCTGTTCTCTGTCTGGTAATTCTCAAGTATAGAAACCATCAGTCTGCTTGTTGCCAGTCCGGAACCATTAAGAGTATGCAGAAATTCCGGTTTATGAGTGGCTTCATTTCTAAATTTAATATTAGCCCTTCTTGCCTGAAAGTTTTCAAAATTACTGCAGGAAGAAGCTTCAAGCCATTTATTTTCTGCCGGAGACCATGTTTCGATATCGTAGCATTTTGCTGCTGAAAAAGAAAGATCGCCTGTACAAAGGAGTAAAATGCGGTACGGAATATTTAGCGCTTGCAAAATATCCTCGGCATCGCTGACAAGTTTTTCCAGTTCATCGTATGAGGTTTCGGGTTTTACAAATTTTACCATTTCGACCTTATTGAACTGGTGAACGCGTAAGAATCCTTTTGAGTCCTTTCCGTATGAACCCGCTTCTCTCCTAAAGCATGCTGAATAGCCGACAAATTTAACAGGCAATTCACTTTCATTTAGTATTTCATTCCTGTAAATATTTGTAATAGGAACCTCGGCTGTTGGGATAGGGTAAAGATCATCCTTTTCTATAAAATACATATCGTCTTCCATCTTTGGAATCTGACCGGTACCTTTCATTGAATCCCTGTTCACAAGAAAAGGCGGAAAAATTTCCTTGTAACCGTGATTTTGAATATGATAATCAAGCATAAAGTTTATTAAAGCACGTTCAAGCGTTGCTCCTTTACCCATATACAAGGGGAAACCGGAGCCGGATATTTTTGTCCCGCGTTCAAAATCCAATATTTTTAATTTTTTGCCAAGTTCTATATGATCCAGAATTTTAAATTTATGATCAAATGAAAACCCTTCAGGTAGCCACTTCTTTGATTCAATATTGTCTTCTGCAGACTTACCCACCGGAACAGAAGCATGGGCAATATTAGGCGTATGGCGGAGTATGTTCTCTATTTTATCTTCAACTTCTCTCAACTTCACATCAAGTTGGGTAATTTGATCGGATACAAGTTTCATTTCCGCAAGAAAAAACGCTGTATCCTGTCCTTTTTTCTTCATCATGGGAATTTGGGTCGAAACTTGATTACGCTTTGATTTTAATTCATCAGTTTTGGAAATTAAGGCGCGCCGATCTTCGTCGTATGCAATAATTTCAGCTACCACATCTTTGGAGTTTTTATTTAATAATCCCTGCCGGATAATAACGGGATTTTCGCGGATAAATTTGAGATCAAGCATAAATTTCTTTCTTACATTAAAAACAATATTTTTATTTAACTACTATATTGTAAATTTTATTTTTTACGAAAACTTCTTTTAATATTGTTTTACCTTCAAGGTACTTTAACACCTTGTCTTCTACCATTACGGCTTTTTTTACTTCTTCTTGTAAGCTATTAATAGACATCTCAATTGTAGCTCTTAGTTTACCATTAATCTGGATGGCAAAATTAACTTTATCTTCAATCAGGGCTTCAGGATCGGCGTTATACCAAAACGGGCTTTTGAATATAGATTCATTCCTGCCTATTATCTGCAAACATTCTTCAGCAAGATGAGGCGCCATAGATGATGTTAGTATTCCAAATCTTTCAAGCGCATAAGCTTGAATTTCAGGCGTGCATTTATCAAGTAATTTAACCAATTCATTTAATAGCTCCATTAAAGAAGCTATTGCAGTGTTGAATCTGAAATTATTTATCTCTTCATCAAATTTTTTAATAGTCTGGTTTATTTTCCTGTATACTCCTTTTTCTTCATCTTTTAATAAGCCAATATCATAAGTACATTTTGCGGCAGCTTTATCCAATAATTTCGGAAAGCGACCGAATAATTCATAAGTACGTTGAACAAACCTGTCTGTACCCGAAATTCCTTTATCGCTCCAGTCACCGCCCATTTCATAGGGACCCATAAACATTAAGTAGAGCCGAAATACATCCGCTCCAAACTTTGATGTGAATTCATCAGGGTTTACGACATTGCCTTTGGACTTAGACATCTTGGCCCCCTGGTTTGTTATTGTGCCTTGATGAATAAGATTAAGGAAAGGTTCATTTGAATTTGTATAACCAAGGTCCCTTAAAAATTTATGGATAAATCTTGCATACAAAAGATGCATGGTCGCATGCTCGGCACCGCCCACATATCTATCCACAGGCACCCATTTATCTGTAAGAGAAGTATCAAATATTTTATCTTTGAATCCTGGATTCAGATATCGGAAATAATACCATGAAGAATCGACAAATGTGTCCATAGTATCAGCATCGCGTTTTGCATCCCTTCCGCATTTAGGGCATTTAACATTTGTGAATTCTTTGTTTGATGTTAAAGGAGATTCTCCTCCAGGTTTAAATTCAACATCATAGGGCAATTCAACGGGTAAATCTTTTTCTTCTACAGGCACTTCTCCGCAATCTGGACAATGAATTATCGGAATTGGAGTGCCCCAGTATCTTTGACGTGAAATAAGCCAATCACGCAGACGGTAATTTATTTTTCTTATACCGATTCCTGTATTTTCGAGATAGTCGATCATTTTAGTTTTAGCGTCGGTTACATAAAGTCCATCAAGGAAATCGCTGTTTATTGCGGAGCCGTCACCCGTGAATGCTTTGCCGTCAAATCCATCGGATGTTTTGACCGTTCGTATAATAGGAAGATTAAACTTTTCTGCAAACTCCCAATCCCGTTCATCCTGACCCGGAACCGCCATTATTGCTCCCGTTCCATAGGTAACCAAAACATAATCGGCTATCCATATAGGAATTTTTTTATCATTTACGGGATTAACAGCATAAGCGCCCGTAAAAACTCCGGTTTTTTCTTTTACAGTTGAAGTTCTGTCGATTTCCGACATTAACTTGGTTGAACTTTTATATTTCTCAACTTCCGGTTTAAATTTATTTGTTGTAATAGTATCAACCAAAGGATGTTCCGGAGCAAGAACCATATATGTAGCGCCGAATAAAGTATCTGGTCTTGTGGTAAATACGGTTAATATTTTATCATGTCCGTCAATTTTAAAATTAACTTCTGCGCCTGTGCTTTTACCTATCCAGTTTTTTTGCATCACTTTGGTTTTTTCAGGCCAGTTGATATTATCAAGTTCTTTAAGTAATTCCTCGGCATAGTCTATAATTTTAAAAAACCATTGCGTAAGATTTTTTTGAATAACGAGAGTGCCGCACCGCTCGCATGTTCCGTCTGCCTGAACCTGCTCGTTCGCTAAAACTGTCTGGTCCTTCGGGCACCAATTTACGGGAGCATTTTTTCTGTACGCCAGTCCCTTTTTGTATAATTGAAGAAATAACCATTGATTCCATTTGTAATATTCCGGTACGCAGGTCATAAGTTCGCTGTCCCAGTCATACATACAGCCTATTTTCTTTAACTGTTTGCGGATATCTTTAATATTCGTCATGGTGCTGTCATATGGGTGTATGCCGGTTTTGATTGCATAATTTTCAGCAGGCAGTCCGAAAGCATCGTAGCCCATGGGCTCGAAAACATTGAAACCTTTTAATTTTTTATACCGGGCCCATGAATCCGTAGGTCCGTAATTATACCAATGACCGCAATGAAGCTTTGCACCTGAAGGGTAGATAAACATTACAAGGCAGTACAACTTGCTATCTGTTTTGGATAAATCAGTCTTATGGACATTATTATCTTCCCAAAACTTCTGCCATTTCGTTTCTATTTTTAAATAAGGATAACGCATATTTATCAGGATTTTTTAAAGTAATTGTAAATTTATCGAAATAAGCGTGGATTTCAAATTATTTCAGGGCACGTGGATCTTTATATGTGGATTAAATCATTAATGACTAAAATAATTAACGATATTTTTCAAAAGCTAACATAGAAATTTTCAAGTTTAATCAAAATTCGCGGGCTGTCTTCTACCTTGTTGCTTAAAGGTTTTTATAAGAATTTATCAACCACGGCTTTAAAAGAATTCTCTTCATCTCTTTCCATTATATGCACAGAAATGCAGAGATCGGGAATATTCTTATTCTTTCAAACCCGCCAACTAAACCTGATACCTACCAGCTTTATCTGTTTTAATAGGATATGCAAGTAACGAGTTTTTGATATCACTCAAAAAACAAACCCTTTTGGCGCCGTCTTATTAATATGCCTTTAATTATACTTACCATACTGTAAATCAAAGTTATTACAAATGCTATTTCAGCTATTATGCCAAAAATTAAAGTTATCATTACAGCAATAGCCATAAACGGATTTTCTATGTCTTGTATCATATTTTAGTCTTTCTTAAATTATATTTGCTTTTCGTTATTAGCTAAATTATAAATGTATAGCCTTATCTGTAATAATTCTGTCGTCTATCCCTTTTACCGCATCTAAGACAGAAATAATCGCCCAATTTGTAACCCCCATTAGCTATTTTGTTTTCCAAAATCATACAGGAATACTGTGATATGGTCCTATATCATAGGATAAAAATTTTATTCATAATAATTCAGTTATAAATTACATATAGATATAAAGCGGGAAAATAGATCTAAAGGATGAAAAAGGGACTACATCTTTTGGATGAGTAATAATACAACTTGGATAGTCGTCAAGAATATATAGTCCCTATCGAGTTCTGCTGGAAGGTAACTGATCTCCATGTAAAGGTGTAATAAAAAGTAGACTCCTGAACTGCTATGGCTCGCTTGTAATACTCCTTTAAGTTCCACGCATGCACGCTGTTGCTGAAACCGCGAACATATACTTACCTGTCACGAATTCAAGTCAAAATTTTTTTAGGTGGTAGTTTTTGTTTTGGCAATATTTGCGAAGATACCCAACCAACAAGCCAAATCAATGTTAATATTATAGGCGCCTATGCCAGCGGTTATCTTAATTATGGGTCTCGACGGAATCCAAACAACATAGCCTCATCCAATTAGTAACGTCCATGCTTCACTTGGCATTCATTTTAGTAATAAAAGTTTCTTGACCGATATATAATTACCTGCTTGTATCTTATACAAGTATACTCCGCTGGCTAAATGATATTTATCACTTGAAAACTGTATGTTATAAATTCCGGCTGTTTGTTCTTTATTTACAAGTGTAGCAATTTCTGCTCCAAGAATATTATAAACTTTTAGTACAACTTTACCGCTAACAGGGATCTGGTAGTTTATTATCGTTGATGGATTAAATGGATTGGGATAATTTTGAGATAGCTCATATTTTTTAACAGTATTGTTAATCGTATTAATACTGGTAACATAAGATGTTATTGCAAAAGTAGAACTACTTAAACCGGATAAACTGGTATTGCCTATGCTGGTTACCGTTATTTTATATGTTGAATCCGGTTTCAATATTGATGGAACGTGCCATTGATATTCATTGGTCAAGGAAAAAATATTATCACCAATAACCAAAGCAGTATTATTCCCGTTCATAAGGTCTATATTTACCGCCTCGCTGATATTAGATTCCCAGCGGATTATATAATTTGAATCTAAATAGATTTTCTCTCCGCCGTTTGGAAATAATACTTTTATGAACGGGGAAGCAGTGTTAAAGCTCTCTACATTTGACCAGTAACTTGTCCCGGCAGCATTTGTGCTGTTTACCCGCCAATAATATACCGCAGTACTGTTAACCGTGTTAAGTGTAAAGTAAGTCGAGCTTAAGTTTGAATTATCAACTACTGGGTTGGTGAATGAAGAATTGGTTGAGATTTGCAGATGATACGTTTGAACAATTCCACGTGTACCCCAAACCAATTTTACTGGAGCTTTTTCGTTTACAATTTCACTATCTTTTGGAAATAAAGGAACCGGAATATAAGTAGAATCCACTGTTTGCGGTATGCCGAATGCAAAATCACCTAATGTTGATGTTGTAAATGTTAATTCATCTTTTGTTGAGTCATAGTTTGTAGCCAAAGGAAAAAAGTTACTATTGATACTCGATCTCGCATAAACAATAGTTTCTTTAGGATTCGTAATAGCCGGATAATATTTAAGATTAACCTGAACATCGCCGGTATATGAAGTAATACCTTGCTGTTTAATATTGAAATAATTTGATACCATAAGTGGTGCCGTTAAAGCAAACATTGGATTTATTGGTGCATAATTGTACATTGAAACAGTTGCATTTGCTTTAAGCGAAAAGTTTAATGAATCAAATTTTATTGTAATTCCGGTTGTATCGTATGGGGTATTAAACTTATATGTATTGCCCCGTAAAACTTCAAGATTCACATTTGCTTCCGCTAGACCGCTTGTCCATGGAAATTTATAGACCCGGTAAGACATTTGACCTAAAGGAAGATACAATTCAAGTGCAATAGAATTATCCGGGTGGACTTCCGTTGCTGCAGGCGAGCCAGTGGCGCTTGCACCACCCCAGCCGATAAGTGTATTTCCGTTTGATAACCTTTGAACTGAACCCATTGAACTATTAAAAATATCCGGATTGTGTCTGTATTCCCAAACTAAATCAGCAGTTTTGTTCTGTTCATCTAACTTATATTCCACAGCTCGGGAATATTGCGGTGAATGTTGATTTCCATTATCCATCAAAGTTAAATCGCCGTTTGGTAGCAGACGTGCATCATGCTGCAATGAAAAATAATTCGGATAGTTTGATGCGTTTTCATTTAGAAACCTGTACTGGTTTTGTTTACCTCCCAATATCCAATCGATATTTCCTGTCTGCCGGTCTATTTTTATAATACTGGAAAGATGTCTCATTGAAAAAAGGATATTTCCATTTTCATCCACTTCTAATGAATTTCCGTGGATCAAGTCTACGATGTTTTGAGTAAGGTCAAAATATGAATCTGTGATTGGAAGATAATCCCAGGTCCTCCATTGAAAAACCACATTTTTTGATGCATCGAGTTCCTGTATTACAGACCCAATTACGGTAGCACTTGAACTTCCGCCGTACTGACTCATATCAACAAGTTCCGGATCATCTGCAAAAACAAGCGCATGTCCGTTAGGTAAAAGGCGGAAGTCATGTGTATCTGCAGTATATCCGTTACCGCATTGGATAGTATCTATGGGGGTTAAGCTTGTGTCCAGTAATATCCAGTTTACATCGAAAAACACTCCATTAAAAGTTATAATTTCAGCATATGAAAGCTCACCGTTCGGTTGTACTTTGAAATCTATTGCTGTCTGATCGGTCCTTTTGTATTTTACAACACTTCCATCATTATTTAATATTATTATGAAATTCCCAAAAGAATAAGTTGCTGCAAAATAAACATTATCATTAGCTAAAAATATTTTTCCATCTGCTGGATTATTGGAAGTATCCACCGATATTTTTGGAAAATCAGAAGGCAGCGCATTCGTTGCTGTAATTTTTGCTGGTGATTTATAAACCTTGTTGACTGTTATTGGTTTATATATTTTAGCGTCGCCTATTAGTGATAATGGATTTATATTTATTCTTTGAATAAGCGGGGTTGTCTTAAAATGTATTTTAACCGCGGGTAAAGCATCTCCGCCGGTTGTCTTAATGCCTTGAATAACATTAACGCTTACAACCTCGTTTGCGGTAAATTGCAAATTAGGAATGAACAAAATAGTCTTGTTATCATCTGATAATTTTGTTCTTCCCTGATGTACTCCGCTAATTGACCCGGTAACTGAGAATTCATTTGGTGAAAGACTTGACTGATCAATATTTTCATTTGATTTTAAGATAATATTTGCACCCAGAGAAATAAGTATGGAGTTATCTTTCGGCGAGATATAAACAAATGATTGTGAAAAGATAATATTACTTGAAAATATTAAAATGAAAACAAATAAACAATAATTTAATATTTTCATTACAATACCTTTCATTAATTCAATTGATTTTGAAATATAATATTATTGACAAAGACATGCTAAATTTGGTCTAATTTATTTTCTCATAATCTGATATTTTTAAGGTTATTAGAAATTGAACGGAAAATAATTTGTTAAGAAAGAGCTATTGAATAAATAATATTAAAATATAAAACCAAAAAATATTATAATCACTTCCATTGAGCTATAATAAAGATTTAACTTTTTCTCATTATTCTTATATCAAGGAATTATTTATTTTCTGCTGTATCAACTAAAAGTATGTATAAAATAAAATCAACATCTGATGATTTACAAAATATTATTATTTAACTTTGTTAAAATAAAGTTCAATATTAGTCGGGCATATCCTATCATAATTTGGTGAATGGAAATCCGCTATTGTATGAAGCGGTTTTTGATTCTCATCGGGCAGACAATATCCAAAAGATAGGAAAATAAATGAATTTTTTCTGCACGATGATAGTGCGCCGGACAGAAGAGCGAACTATCCTTTCTCCGGGTAGTATATAAAAATTTATTAACTTGAAATAAAGAAAGAAAAGCAAAATGAAATATAATTTCTGGTTTATTGAATTATCCCGATGTATCCTTCTTTCTACGATTTTTATCGCGATATTTTCGCAGTCGGATATAATTGCGCAGTCAAAACAGGAAAAAACATTCTTTGTTCGTCCTCCGACAGTCGATCCCTCCTATAATATGGCTGTGACAGCGCCATTACACAGGTTTGAGCCGACTGCAAAATGGATATGGACTTTACGCACTTCCGATGCACAGGTCATTTACGTCCGGAAGACATTCAACCTCAAAATGTTGCCGCATTCGGCTACTCTTTATATTACGGCAGACAATCGGTTTGTTGTTTGGGTAAACGAACATCGAATCGGCGCCACGCCTGACTCGACAGACGATCTTGTCTGGACGAATGTTCAGCATTTCAATATAGGTACATATTTAACTAAAGGCAGGAACGTAATTTCCATTCAGGGAGAGAATCAAGGTGGTGCCGCGGGTATTCTGGCAATGCTAAAAGTTAATGGATCTGTTTTCCTTAGTACTGATGAATCGTGGAAAGTCTTGGATCAAGCTACTCCACCTGATTTGTGGAATACTATTGCATTGGATGATTCCTCCTGGAAGAATGTAACAATTATTGCACCCTATGGTTCCGGTGTCTGGGGAAGTAAGCTAATAGACTGGCCAGGTGAGGAAGCAGATGAAGGCTATCTGAAACACATTTCCATTCCTCCAAAGAAAGTCACTATCCTGTTTGGTAAAAATCAAATCACTGGCGCTGAAACTTTAGCCAGCCATAAGATTGGTCAGGCAATCATCTCCCCGGATTCAGAGTCGGATAGCACACGGCGTGTTTTACAGTTTGACTTCGGGCAAGAATTGGCGGGAAGATTGCAGGTTTGCGGGACACAAGGGATACATGTAATTGTATCAACCGGTGAATCGCTCCAGGAATGCAATCATCAGGAACCCGCGCTGGACAATCATGGTCCCTTTTCACTTACATTAAATGGAATTCAACCGGCATCTACACCATATACAGCTTTTCGTTATGCCACTCTTCAATACAATGGGTCCATGCCTCTTCATATAACACAAGTGCGATGCGACTTCAAATACTATCCGGTTCAATACTCCGGATCGTTCAACTGCTCCGATTCACTCCTTACTCGGATTTGGTATACAGGTGCGTATACAGCTCATCTCTGTATGCAAGAAGATATCTGGGATGCCCCAAAACGCGATCGAGGTCTCTGGATCGGAGACTTGCAGGTTACCGGACAGACAATCAACGTCGCATTTAGCGATCGGTTTTTGATGGAACGTTCCATCGAACGTGTGCGGGATCAGGCACAGGGAGGACGCCCTGATACTGCACTTCCAGTGAGTGAAGTCAACTCGATTCCCGGATATTCCGCTGCATGGTTCTGCACCCTTGTGGATTACTACCTCCAACAAGGGAATAAAGCCTTTCTATTTCGACAACACGCGAAAATTATTTCTCTCTTGGAGTATTTAAAGACCGATTTTGATGACGGGAATCTTTTTAACAATCCACATAAGGTGTGGGATTTTTGTGACTGGTCGCCGGGTTTCATAATAGACGGTCCCCTTGCTCGAGCTACCACAGATCTTTATATAATTCTTGGAGTTCGAAAAGCCCTCTATCTCCTTGATCAACTGGGAGACACGACAAACGCCGACCGTTTCAAAAAATGGGAAAGTCAACTAATTCAAGCAGCACGCTCTAATCTTTATGATGCTCAAATTGGCTCCTTTAGTAACCGCCTTCAAGAAAACGTGATGGCAATTCTCTCAGATGTAGCTGTGTCGCAACAGGATTCCATAATATACTCTCGTATTATTAAGCCGGGAGGTCCTGCTTGGATAGTGCCAAACGGATCGAGCCTAAGTGATAGCGAAGTGATGTCTCCCTACTATGGTTACTTTGTTCTCTCCGCGATGGATAAACTCCATAAGGATCAAGATGCCCTGAGTCTTTTACGAAAATATTGGGGCGATATGCTCTTACGGGGTGCGGCTACATGGTGGGAAATGTTCGACCCATCCTGGCCGCGTGACTTTAGTTGGGTAATTGATAGATTGAATTATGTTAGCTTAAGCCATGGATGGTCATCTGGTCCTACATCCTTTTTAACCGAACACATCCTGGGTGTGCGACCGACTGCACCCGGTTATGAGGATGTCATCATCCAACCAAATTTGTGCGACCTTGAATGGGTGGAAGGTAATGTTCCAACTCCGCATGGAATCATTTACGTAAAAGCGTCTCGCCAAAAGAATCAGCTCGCAGTCAAGGTTAAGCTCCCCGCTGGTATCCGGGCGCATATCGAAGTTCCAGGCACATCGCAGGACGTCAATCGTCAGGGTGAATACATCGTTATATCAAAATAATGATTAGCGGCTGGTTTAGAAATATACTTTGGGAAAAAGAAAAAAAATAATTTAATTACAAAAGGGGGTATAAGCCCGTTCACAAAATACAACATATACATGTATAATCAGATACAAGAACTACTAACAAACTATGGCGAAATTTCTGTATTATTTTTTGATGCAGGTGAATGGAAAAAATCGGAAACATGGGAGGCTGAAAAGCTTTTCAAAATGATATACAGGTTGCAATCAAATATTATTATCAATGACCATTGCGGTGTGGCAGGCGACTATTCAACTCCCGAGCAACAAATTGGAAATTTTAATAATAAACGCAATTGGGAGTCGAACATGACATTTACTGGTTTTTAGTCGTGGCATGGATTTCAAACCAAAGTTATTTCGTATGAAGATGGTTTAAAATACCTTATATCTTGCGCTGGGGGGGGAGATGGTAATCTGCTAATGAATATTGGCCAAAACCGACCGGACAAATCGACCCCCTCGAAGTTGAACGTTTGCAGCGTATTGGCAAATGGCTCGAAAAAAATGGCGAAGCCATTTATGGCACACGGGGCGGTCCCTACAAACCTGGCAAATGGGGTGCCTGCACGTTTAAAGAAAGCTACATTTATATTCAAATTTTAGATTGGTCTCAAACTCCCGAAATATTTCCGCCACTTTCCAAAAAAATTAAAATTGCACAATTACTTAATGGCGAAAGCATTCCTTTCACTCAGGATAAAAATGGGGTTAAGCTAATCGTCGATTCATCCAAACGCACCACCGATGCTACTATAATAAAACTCACTTTCGAAGGTAAAGCTGACGAAATTGAACCGGTTGCGGTGGATTAATTTTTTAAATACAGATTGATTCATAGGATGTGCAAAATACCAATATTGTTTTCTGTCAAACGATTTGGTTGTACAAGAGGTCCTATTATTATAAGAATAATAATTTTTTTAATTTTTTCTATGTCTCATTTTTAAAGTAAATAACGGAGGGATAACCAATCCGGTGATATCTGCCAATAATTTAGTATAAGATTTTGATTGAACTCTCTCCAAATTTTAATTGAAATAATTTTCCTTATTTGGAATAATATATATTATCCCCACGTTCTCAAGATTAATTTTTGATTATTTTATTTTATGGCTTATAAGGCTGATATTATTCTCTTGATTTTAATATTCTAAAAGTTATTGTTGTTATATAACGGGTGGCAGCATTCTTTGTACTGTGAACTGCAATGCTCTTGTTAAGTAGATATTCATGATAATCATTGATCCGGTTACTTGCCAAAGTCATTAAGACTAATATAACACTTTTGTTAAGTGATTTTTTCAGGGATTACATCTACACCAAATAATAAAGATACAAATGTAGAAATCATTATTAAAATGAGGGGTAATGGTGAGTTGAAGACAGGTCTTGATAACATTAAAAAATGTCTAAAAAACAAGATGATAATTCTAATAGGGGAAAATGACAATTCTAATGGTTCTATAATAGAAATAAAAAACTCGAACTCCATTTCTGAAGTTCGAGTTTTTAAGAGTACTCGCTCCGCCAGCTCAACTGTATCTCGACTTTTTGTTATCTCTTAAAACTACCAATTTCAATCGAAAATGAAAAAATTGAAGACAAATAATTACCTTTACCAAATACAGAATAAGCAATTATTTAATAATTAACCCAATTGAATTGATGAGATAATTAAATGTATTTTCTAAACAACAACTTTGCGAAAAGGCAAAAATTAAGTCTAAAATAAAATATGCCGAATAAGCAGCAAGCTATCAACAAATAATTGATTCTGGAATAGTTACGAACAGAGCAGAACTTGCCAGGCATTTAGGAGTAAGTCAAACAAGGATTACAAAAGTTTATAAGCGAAATAGCACCAATTGATCGAATAATATTAAATTTATTTTTTCTGAATCTTGAATAAGTTTGTCAGTATTTCTTAGAGTAATTATAAAATTAAATCAAAGTATATTTTCGCCAAACCAATTATTGTATTGCCCATGTTCTTATTCTTAATTTCACATATATTAGAACAATACTAAATAAATTTTTCTGCTTAAATTAGGAAAGTTTGAGATCACGAGTCTTTGATAGGAAAAGATCGATACAGAAGTTGAAATAAGATCAGAGTATTACGATTGCTGATATATTAAATTCACGAAAGCGAAATTGCGCTTTTAGCTTAAAGCAATTATTATTAATAAGGATTGGGTGTTAAATAGTGAAACATAAACAATTATATAATTAAGATGAGTTATAGAGAAACTATGAAAGTAAAAACACTTATTGAAATTACATTATATTTACTGATTCTCTATGTAGTGAATAATGGTTATTCACAAGCGGCATTTGCTCAGAACAAGATTCCTAAACCACGATGGAGCCTGGAAAACGAGGATACATATATTACTATTGCTATAATTAACAATCGCCCTGCCATCTGTGAACTTAAGAATACGAAGAATGGGTGGAACTGGATTAAAGAATTCTCCGAAATGCCGCTTCCTGAAATAGTTCTGTCCGGGGACAAATCTTACCAGCCTGATTGGAAGTATAAGGAAGCTATAATGGAAAAAGGAAATGGAACTAAGCTTACGCTTCGATTTTTCAGTACGATTCCAAATCTGGAATTGGAATCGGTATGGGAAGCTAAACCGGGGGTTGGGCCGGTTGAAAACATGGTGTCTGTAAAAAACATTTCCGGAGGCTGTATTATATTTAAAAATGCTTCCGTTATTTCTTCAAACATTACTATCACAGCGGATTCAGCAATTTCATTGTGGCGATTCAATAAAGCCAGATATCTTGGATTAAAGTATAAAACTGACTATCCGCTTGTAAACAAGCAAAAAATTGGAATTAATGATTCGATTTTCTATTTCCTTTCCAATGATGCGATGGATTATACTGTAAAAGGCGTAAATGGGCATCTGCCTTTTCAGGTATTTGATGTAAATTCAAGGCACGGTTTGTATATCGGATATGAATGGAGTTTTGGGATTTTTAAGAACAGAACCGGATCTGATCCGCTCACAGTTAACTATAACGCATATTTGTGGGACAGTTCATCGGTAACTAAAGAAAATGGACAGATTTTTAATGTACCGGCTATGTTCTATGGTACTTATACAGGTGACCTCGACGACGGATGTAATAAAATGAAGCGTTGGTTCTGGAATTACAAGATTACTCCTACACTGAAAAATAATCCGGGTGAACCATTAATTGAGTACTGTCTTCCGGGTGATGAAGCAGATTTGTTAGAATTTTATAAAAAATACCCCGTTGCGGAATGGGGCGCTGAATTAGGAAAAATAGATATCGAATGGCTGGATGGTGCGGGTAATGACTGGAAAAAGGGAGACTTTAAAAAATATGCCAACTGGGTTCCTGATTCTGCAAAATGGCCGCATGGGATGACCGCCGGTGATATTGTTCATAGCAATAATCAAAAGCTGTCACTTTATATGAATTTTATTTTTGAGTACAATGATATTGGAACACCCGAAGGAAGAAAAAAAGAGATAGATGCATTAATTACCAGATATGATAAATGGCATTACGATTACTGGAGAAGTGATATGACTCTTGAAGCCCCATATAGCTATCTTAGTCACGAAGGTCTGCTGGAGATATTGGATTATATGATTTCTAACAGACCTGATTTCAGATATGAGCATTGCGCTGGAGCCGGATTGCTTAAAGACTTTACGACTCTGCAAAGAATAAATGTATTAACAAATGAAGATTCGGGAGGCTCTGATTTTCACCGTGAATCTTTCTATTCCAGTTCATATATGATTAATCCGGTTCAAATTAAAGCAGATATTGCTATTACGCTGGGTCCTTATGGAGAAGCGCCCGATTCCTCTCACAATGCTAATACTTCACCTGGCTGGGTGAACTATGTTCTGAGATCCGGGTTTTTGGGAGCCAATATGTCCGCTTGTGTTTTTGACCCTGATCAAATTGAAGAAGTTAAAACACATTGGCAGTTATATAAAACTCATCAACGCCCTATCTTAAGAGGGTCAAAAGTTGGCGATATGCCTGCTGATGTATATCATATACTTCCTGCACCTGATGGAATTAACTGGGATGGTATAGAATTTTTTAATACCTCGCTTAACAAAGGCTCTGTTATTCTTTTTAAGCCTTTGGAGACGGCAGCTGATTCTATGGCAATTATTTTTAAAGGTCTTAACAGAAAAGAGATCTATTCGATTTTTTTTCAGGACAGAAAAGAGCAAAACACAAGAATGACAGGTGCGGAACTAATGGAACAGGGAATTCTGGTTAAGGGAATGATTGGCAAATATGCTTCTGAGATTATTTGGATCAATTAAATAATACAAAATGTGCATCGTATGATTTGGTTATTTATTGTATTTGTTATTTGCATATAACATACTTTGATTTGGCGAAATTAAAATAATTTTCAGAGGGATGGCTATATATAAAGAAAAAGGCTGTTATTTGAGACAGCCGTTTCTTGTAAGCTCCGCGAGCAGGACTCGAACCTGCAACCCTTCGGTTAACAGCCGAATGCTCCACCATTGAGCTATCGCGGAATGATTTTTCTAAAAAATGAATTTAAAGATAAGGACAAATGTAAAATTTGTCAACATTATTTCAACGTTTTATCCATATATTTTAATAAAAATCAGATCAGCCCAAATTCAAAATAAATCGTGCAGAATACTAATAAAATAGATTGAACAATAAATAGACAAAACGCGATTTTATCAAACTTGCCGTAAGAATCCTTTGGGTATCACCTTATCTTCCGTTTACCTTCGCAGGGAAGGGGTTCGGGGGCATGTCTGCAGACTTGCCCATCTGGTAGGCAGCGATAAGTTCCGACCCCTATAAAAGGCTCAACTCCCTAACTTAATAACATTTTCTTTACTAAGGGAACTAGCGGGGTGAATCTTTCATTCCTGCCGTAAAAAATTTGGGTACCACATTTTTTTTGACAATTTTAACACTTTTTAAGTTTTTTCTGAAAGTTGTTCCAAACGAAGGTTATAGCCAATGATTGCCGGACTATGATTCTTATTTGTTTTTGTAAATTGCTTTACTATAATGTATATTTAATAATTAAAATAAACAATAAGAGAATAAAATGCCAAGTACAACTTCCATTGCAATTGAAAATTCATTATTAAGTAAATTACAAATTAAAGCGTCGGTTTGTGTTTTAACTTTTTCGATTCTGATACCTTTCCTAATACATTTTGTCCCCGTTTCAGGTAACCCCGCAGGTGCGGTTTTACTACCAATATTTATTGCCCCATTAATCGCTATTATATTCTTTAGATTTCATGTCGGACTAATTGCAGCTTTGCTTTCTCCTTTGTTGAATTATTTATTAACAGGAAATCCGGTGCTCGGAACAGTCGGAATTATTACCTCAGAATTATGCCTTTTCGTAATAATTGCCTCGCTGTTGAAAAATATTAAATTTGTTAAATATTTTGTTGCTCCGGTCGGTGTTATTTTATCTATATTTTTTACTCAACTATTTTTCTCATCGGTAAGTCATATTGCCGTTGTTTTAACAATAGGGCTTCCGGGTATTATTATTATATCTTTATTAAATATCCTAATTTCCTCGTTAGTTAAGAAATCAAACTGATTTTAGGATGATAAAAATTTCTTTTCCGGAAATAAAATATGCTCTGGATAATTTTTCTCTTCCTTTGGTTGACATAGTTATAGGAATTGCTGAAGGTGGATTGATCCCGGCAGCTTTAACGGCAAATAAATTGGGAAGTGAATTGGCGTCTGTCAAAATCAATTACCGCGATGAAAACAATATTCCGCAGTTTAAAAAACCTGAAATTATTAGATCTTTTGATAGAATCGTTAAAGGGAAAAGTATTTTACTTGTTGATGATGTCTCTGTAACCGGGAAAACTCTTGATGAAGCACGTAATCTTTTTAAAGATAATCGCATTACTACCTTTGTTTTCAAGGGTAGAGCAGATTACGTTTTATTGCCTAATTTAAATGATTGCGTCAGCTGGCCTTGGAAATATTCAAAAAATTCCTAAATCATTCCTGAATCTATTTTAATTATTTAAATTTTTAATTAGTACAACAAGATAAAAATAAGTCATAATTTTATTAAAATAACCTATTTTACACAAAAGATAGGTCAAGAGGATATTGTGTAGATACAATAGGAATAGATGAAGAAAAGATAAGAAAATATGTAAAATATCAAGAGGAGCAAGAGAAAAAGGAAGAACAACAAGGATTTGATTTTTAGCCCCCTATGGGGGCAATTCAAATCCAGCTTCTTAGAAGGTGGATTTTTAATTTTAATTTTTACAGATGTGGAATAACTATGTATAACCAAATTTATTTGCAGGGTCAAGTGACTCATTCAAATTACCTTTGTATATTTAAAGGTTAAAAAAAACAAGAAAGGTAAATATCATGAAAAGTAGAATAATTTGGGTCATTTGGGCTATTTCCAGTCTAATTATTGTTTTTCCGTCTGTAGGCGCTGCCCAGTCTAAACCAATCAACATTGCTTTGTTCAACCCTATCCAGATATTTCCGGAAGATAATTCAATTGAGGGTCTCCGTATAAACCTTATATATGGTAAAAACGTCTCTATGGTCGGATTGGATTGGGGCCTCGTTAACGATATTGGTACGGGCGGTTTTAAAGGTATTCAATGGGGTTTTGCAAATATTTGCGATGGAAATTTTACCGGTTGGCAAAACGGTCTACTGAACATCAACAAAGGAAATGTGGAGGGATTCCAATGTGGTTGGTTTAATGCAGGTGATCATGTCAGCGGTTTCCAGCTCGGTCTGGTGAATTCTGCAGAAAGCATGTATGGTCTCCAGATAGGGATTATTAATATCATCAAGTCGGGCGGCATGTTTCCGGTGTTTCCAATCATCAACTGGTCCTTCTGAGTTATGGAGCCTCAGCCGGTTCGGTTGGATTTTTATGAAAAAATAATCTTAAAAGATAATTAGGTTACTTGGAATACTTAACGTATTTTTGCAATTGTAAGACAGTAAGTATAGAAGTGAACATTCCGTTTATAGCGGTATAATGGTAGAAGTAGTCGCAATTCGTTTAGAACTTCAAAAATTTCCAAACTCTGTCAAAAACAATCAATCAAATACAAAAAGGAACATCTGTCATGGCAGAACGCAAAACAGGAACTGTTAAATGGTTTAA